>DASUHN010000223.1 GCA_036273495.1 Acidimicrobiales bacterium
GCCGCCGGATGGGCGAGGCGGCGGTCAAGGTGGCCGAAGGCTGCGGCTATGTCAACGCCGGAACCGTCGAGTTCCTCTACGAGAACGGGGACTTCTTCTTCCTGGAGATGAACACCCGCCTCCAGGTCGAGCACCCGGTCACCGAGATGGTGGTGGGCCGCGACCTCGTCGAGCTTCAGATCCGCATCGCCTCCGGTGAGCCGCTCGGCTTCACCCAGGACGACATCGAGCGCCGGGGCCACGCCATCGAGTGCCGGATCAACGCCGAGAACCCGGCCCGGGGCCGCTTCCTGCCCTCGCCCGGCACCATCACCCGCTTCCGCCGGGCCGACGGCTTCGGAACCCGCAACGACGCCGGCTACGAGGAAGGCGACACGGTCAGCCAGTTCTACGACAACCTCGTGGCGAAGCTCGTCGTCTGGGGCTCGGACCGTGAGCATGCCCGCAAGCGCATGCTGCGGGCCCTGGCCGAGACCGACGTGCAGGGTGTGGCCACGACCATCCCCGCCCATGTCGCGATCCTGAGCCATCCCGACTTCATCGAGGCCAAGCACTCGACCCGCTGGGTCGAGGACGCCCTCGACCTGTCGGAGGTGGAGGCGCCCGGGCGGCCGGCGACCGACGAGGCCGAGGAGTCCGACGGGGAGAAGGTGCTCCGCGAGGTCGACGCCGAGGTCAACGGGCGCCGCTACCGGGTGAAGCTGTGGGTGCCCCAGTCCGCCGACACCATGGGCGCCGGGGCGTCACCCGCCCGGCCGGCCGCGCCCAAGCGCTCCCGTCCCGCCGGCGGGGCCGGGGATGCACGCGGCACTGGCGAGGTCACGGTTCCGATGCAGGGAACGATCGTCAAGGTCCTCGTGAGCGTCGGGGACACAGTCGAGGCGGGCCAGGCGGTCTGCGTGCTGGAGGCGATGAAGATGGAGAACAACATCAGCGCCGACGTGGCCGGGACGGTGAAGGAGATCCGCGTCGAGCCGGGCCAGACGGTGGGCGGCGGGGACGTGGTGGCGGTGATCGCATGAGCCCCGCCGGCGTCCGCGACGCCGCCCGCCGGACCGTCGACGCCGCCGCCGACTCGCTCGTCGAGCTCTCCCACCGCATCCACGGCTCTCCCGAGACGGCGTTCGAGGAGGAGCTCTCCTCGCGCTGGGTGGCCGAGGCCCTCTCCGACGGGGGCTTCGCCGTGGAGACCGGAGTTGCCGATCTGCCCACCGCATTCGTCGCCACGTCCGGCTCCGGGCCCTTCACCCTCGGTATCTGCGCCGAGTACGACGCCCTGCCCGGGATCGGCCACGCGTGCGGGCACAACGTGATCGCCGCTGCGGCCGTGGGCGCCGGACTCGCTCTGGCCCCCCTGGCCGACGAGCTGGGCATCACCGTGAAGGTGCTCGGCACCCCGGCCGAGGAGGGGGGCGGCGGGAAGATCCTGATGCTCGAGCGCGGGGCCTTCGCCGGCGTGCACGCCGCCATGATGGTGCATCCCGCCCCGCTGGAGCAGCAGCAGATGCACTGCCTGGCCGTGGCCCACATCGACGTCCACTTCCACGGCAAGGAGGCGCACGCCTCCGCCTTCCCCGAGCAGGGGGTCAACGCCGGAGACGCCCTCACGATCTCCCAGGTGGCCATCGGCCTGCTGCGCCAGCACTTCCGGGGCCGGGACCAGGTGCACGGGATCGTGACCAAGGGCGGAGACGCCCCCAACATCGTTCCCGCCCACACCAGAGCCAAGTACTACATCCGCTCCGACACGCTGGCCGACCTCGACCGCCTGCAGCCGCGCGTGATGCGCTGCTTCGAGGCCGGTTCGCTCGCCACGGGCGCCAAGATGGAGGTCGAGCACATGAGCCCGCCCTACTCCGAGTTCATCGCCGACGAGGCCATGTCGGCGGTGTACCGGCGCAACGCCGAGGAGATCGGCCGGCGGTTCCCCTCCGCCATCGGGATGGGCGGCGGGTCCACCGACATGGCCAACATCTCACTGGCCCTTCCGACCATCCACCCCATGCTCGGCATCGACTCGCTCCCGGCCGTCAACCACCAGCCCGAGTTCGCGGCCGCATGCGTCCGCCCCGCCGCCGACAAGGCGGTCAGGGACGGCGCCCTGGCGATGGCTCTCACCGTGGCCGACCTGGCCGCCGACACCGCTGAGCGCAAGCGCCTGATCGCAGGCGGCTGAGCCGCTCTACCCGGCGCCCGCCCCGCTATTCGGCGCCCGCCCTGCTACTCGGCGGCGTCGGCCAGGGCCTCGGCCAGGGCCGGGTGCACCAGCAGGCTCTCGACGATGTCGGTCACCTTCAGGTTGGCGGTCACCGCGAGCGCCAGCACCGAGATCAGCTCGGCGGCGTGCGCCCCGACGATCGATCCCCCGAGGACCACCCCCGTGGCCGGATCGGAGAGGATCTTGACGAACCCCCGGGGATCCCCGTCGATCAGGGCGCGGGGATTGGCGGCGTACGGGACCTTGGTCACCCGGATCTTGCGCCCCAGGGCAAAGGCCTCCGCCTCGGCCAGTCCCACGTCGGCGATCTCGGGCTCGGTGAAGATGGCGCTGGCCGCCTTGTCGTAGTCGAGGTGGCGGTGGGCCCGGGTGTGCAGGCCCATCACGTGCTCGGCCACCTTGCGGCCCTGCATCGACGCCACCGAGGCCAGAGGGAGCTTCCCCGAGACGTCCCCGGCGGCGTAGATGTGCTCGACGTTCGACTGGCAGTGGTGGTTGATCGGGACGTAGCCCCCGGGGTCGGTGGCCACCCCGGCGGTATCCAGCCCGAGACCGTCGGAGTTCGGGACGGCGCCGATGGCCAGGAGGGCGTGGGAGCCCTCCACCCGGCGGCCATCGTCACACCGCACCACGACACCGGCGTCGGAGGGGTCGATTCCCACGGCGCGGGCGCCCTTGTAGAGCACCACGTCGCGGCGCAGGAAGTCCTCCTCCAGGGCCGCCGCCACCTCGGGGTCCTTGGTCGGCAGGACCTGCTGCCGGGAGACGATCAGGCTGACCTGCGAGCCGAAGGAGCGGAACATGTGGACGAACTCCACGCCGGTCACGCCGGAGCCGATCACCACCAGATGTTCGGGTAGCTCGGGGGGCGGATACGCCTGGCGGGTGACCAGGATCCGCCGGCCGTCGACCTCGCACCAGGGCGGCACCCGGGGCCGGCTGCCCGTGGCGACGAGTACGGCGTCGGCCTCGATCTCCACCCGACCGTCGGCTGCGTCCACGGTGACGCAGTGAGGCCCCTCGAGGCGGGCCGCGCCCCGCACGAGCCTGACCCCCTGGCTGTGCAGCAACCGCTCGATGGAGCTCTCGAGGTGGGACGAGATCTGCCCGATCCGCTCCCCCACCGCCTTCGGGTCGAGCTCGGCCTCGATCGGCGCCAGCCCCATGCGATGGGCCCGGCCGGTCAGCGACATCACGCCGCCCGTGGCGATCATCGCCTTCGAGGGGATGCAGTCCCACAGGTTGGCGCCGCCACCGATGACGTCCCGCTCGACCAGGGTGACCTCGGCCCCCAGACGGGCGGCGTGGGTGGCGGCCTGGTTCCCGGCCGGCCCCCCGCCGAGGATCACGAATCGGACGGCCACAAACCCGAGCGTAACGCCCACTCCTCGGCGATCTGCCGGATGTCCAGCCGTTCCGACTGCATCCACGCCTCCCTCCGGGCCGCCGCCTCCTCTGCCGCCGCCAGCTCAGGCGGCAGCGGGACGTCGTAGGTCGGCCGGCTGTCGGTCAACTCCCAGGTCGTGTCCTCCCAACTCCGCCTGCGGAGCCGGGTCCGGTACCGCCATGCCGTCGTCCGGGCCACGTGCCGGACCTCGTACCGGCCGCGGCCGACCCTCCGCACCCGACCCCTGCGCGCCTGGTACCGCAGGAGGTCCGACAGGGCCTTCCGCGGATATCCCGTGGCAAGAAGGATGCCCCGCCGCTCGAGATAGGCCAGGATCTCTCCGATGGTCATGGGTCGGCCGACTTCGAGCAGCACGCCGACGGCGGCCTCGGTAATCCGCCACCGGAACAGCCAGACGGTGGCGCCGGGGGGCGGACACTCCCCGTCCAGATCGAAGCCGAAGTCGTCGCGGCTGCGGTCGGGATCGCACAGCGCCACGTATCTCGGGTCGACCATGGATGAAGTGAACGCTCCGGGTGTGACGGTCCCGTGATCGACGTCCACTTCGTGATCCTCGGCGCCGTGTTCAGCGCCGTCGGCTCAGCGAGCTACATCGTCGAGACCGTGCGCGGGCGCACCCAGCCCAACCGGGTCACCTGGTTCATGTGGGCCGCAGCTCCGCTCCTTGCCTTCACGGTCGAGATCCAGTACGGCGTCGGCCTGCGTTCACTGATGACGTTCATGGTCGGGATAAGCCCCCTCGCCGTGTTCGTGGCGTCGTTCGTCAATCGGTCGTCGCAGTGGCGCGTCGGACCGTTCGACTACGCCTGCGGCGCGCTGTCCGCAGCCGGGACCATCGGCTGGCTCGTGACGCGGACCGGCCTGGTGGCCCTCGGGGCGTCGATAGCCGCCGATCTCGTGGCGGGCGTCCCGACGCTCGTGAAGGCGT
>DASUHN010000224.1 GCA_036273495.1 Acidimicrobiales bacterium
GCCTATCCGGGCTACAGCTGCCGCGTCCCGCCGTCGGCGGCTCCGCTGCCGCGCGTGCTGCGCGACGCCGGTTACAGCACCCTGGCCGTCGGCAAGTGGCACCTCACCCCGCGCGGTGAGCGGGGAGTGGCCGGGCCGTTCAGCCGTTGGCCCCTCGGCTACGGGTTCGAGCGCTTCTACGGCTTCCTCCAGGGGGACACGAGCCAGTGGACGCCGCACCTGGTGTGCGACAACCACTACATCGAGCCTCCCGCCCGCCCGGAGGACGGCTACCACCTGAGCGCCGACCTGGCCGACCGGGCCGTCGGCTACCTGCTCGACCAGCACCACTCCGCGCCCGGCAAGCCCTTCTTCCTGTACCTGGCCCTCGGCGCCACCCACGCCCCCCACCACGTCCCGGTCGAGTGGATCGAGGCCTACCGCGGCCGCTTCGACCGGGGCTGGGACGAATGGCGGGCCGAGACCTTCTCCCGCCAGCAGGCGGCGGGGATCGTGCCGGAGGGCACCGTCCTCACCGAGCGGCCCGGCTGGGTCCCGGCCTGGGAGGACATCGGTGCGGAGGAGCGGCATATGCACGCCCGCCAGCAGGAGGTGTACGCCGCCTTCCTGTCGCATGCCGACGCCCAGATCGGCCGGGTGTTCGAGTTCCTGGCCGCCACGGGGCGGCTCGACGACACCGTCGTCGTGCTCACGTCCGACAACGGGGCCAGCGCCGAGGGCGGGCTGCTCGGGACGTTCAACGAGCACCGCTTCACCGCCCAGCTGCCGGAAAGCGTGGCCGGAAACGTGGCGCGGCTCGACCAGTGGGGCAGCTTCCGCTCCTACCCGCACTACTCTTGGGGCTGGGCCTGGGCCGGCAACACCCCGCTGCGGTTGTGGAAGCGCTACACCTGGCTCGGCGGCACCCGCACGCCCCTGATCGTCAGCTGGCCCGCCGGCATCGGCGCCGGCGGCGAGGTCCGCAGCCAGTTCTGCCACGCCGTGGACCTGATGCCCACGATCCTCGACGCCTGCGGAGTGGAGCGCCCGGCGGTGGTGGACGGGGTGGCCCAGGAGCCGTTCGACGGGGCCAGCATGCGGCCGACCTTCTCGGACCGATCCGCTCCCGAGATCCGCTCGACGCAGTACTTCGAGCTGCTCGGGTCCCGCTCGATGTACCACAACGGGTGGAAGGCCACCACCGACCACGTGTCCGCAGGCGTGCGCGACGAGGAGCTGCTGATGACCGGCAGCCGCGACTTCGCGACCGACCACTGGTCGCTGTTCCGGCTGGACGACGACTTCTCCGAGGCGCGCGACGTCTCCTCCGACCACCCCGGGATCGTCCGGCGCCTCCAGGAGATGTGGGCGGCCGAGGCGGGCCGAAACCACGTCCTGCCTCTGGTGAGCGACCTGATCAAGCGGTTCAGCGCCCTGATCGGCCCGGACTACCCGCCGGCGCAGCCGAGCGTGTTCCGGCCGGGCGGGGCGCCGGTGCCGGACGAGTCGGTCCCGGCGATGTGGGGCGGCTTCACCGTCACCGCCGTCGTCGACGTTCCCGACTCCGGCGCCGAGGGCATCCTCTGCGCCCTCGGGGACTGGTCGGGAGGTTGGGCGTTCTACGCCGTCAACGGACGGCTGGCCTTCGCCGTCCGTCCCGGCGGGGAGCTGGTCCGGCTGGCCTCGCGACAGGCGGTGCCCACCGGGCCCCAGCTGCTGTCGGTGCGCGGCACCCCGGCGCCGGACGGCGGCTGCCGTCTCTCCCTTCACTTCGGGAGCACCGAGGTGGCCGCCGGGGACTTCCCCCAACCGCTGCCCATCGTCCACCAGCACGGGGGCGCCGGGCTCACCCTCGGCCACGACCGCGGCTTCCCGGTCACCGACGACTACCAGCCCCCGTTCGCGTGGACCGGGACCCTCCATCAGGTGGTGGTGGACACGCCGGGCGGCCGCCCTCCGGCCGTGCTCGACGAGGTGCGCCGGGCGCTGCACGCCGACTGAGCGGTCCGGCACGGGGCTGACCCGTGTGGCAGCCTGGCCGGGTGCGCCCTCTCGTCCAGGTCGTGGCATCGGCGGCGGTGGGAATGACCGCTCTGGCCGCGTGCGGGGGCGGGAGCTCGCCGGCCGGATCGCCGCCTTCCGGTAACCCGGTCCAGGTGGTGGCGGCGGCAGCCACCGCCACCCAGTCGGCGGGGACGGCCCGGGCCGACATCGACATCTCCGCCGACTTCTCCGGGATCCCCGGTCAGAACACCAACACCATCCGGGTGACGGGCACGGGCGCGTTCGACGTGGGCCGGAAGCTCGCCCGCCTGGACATGGACCTGGGTACCGCTACCGCCCGTCACATCAAGGTCTTCGCCGACGGCAGCACGGTCTACATCAACACGGCCGGGCTCGGCCTGACCGGCGCCAAGCCGTGGATCAAGATGGACGCGTCGACCGCCGGCGCCGGATTGACCCCGCTCTCCGTGAACCCGTTCAGCGGCGCCCAGCTGCTGTCGAAGCTCACCAACGTGAAGGTGGTCGGCAACGGGACGGTGCGCGGCGCCGCCACCACCCAGTACCGCGGGACCCTGGATATGGCCGCCGCACTGAGCCAGATGGGCGGGTCGACGGCACGGTTGGGACAGCTGTCACCGGCTCTGGAGAACGCGCTGGCCGGAACGACGATGCCGGTGGACGTGTGGATCGACGGCCAGGACAGGTTGCGGCGTCTCGCCATGAACGTGGACCTGGCGCCGTTCATGCGGAAGCTCTTCCAGCAGTTCGGGGCCACCTCGGACAGCAGCCTGCCGCCCGACATGAAGGCGCTCATCTCGATCGACTTCAGCCTCTACGACTTCGGGGCCAACCTCGACCTCACGCCGCCGCCCGCCGGCGATGTCGGCCCCGCTCCCCCGAACTTCCAGCTACCGGGCGCCGGAACCAGCCTCTAGCCGCGGTGGTGCTTCCGCCCCGGCGGGGTGGGGGTCGGAGACGGAGACGGAGAGGACACCGCCCCGCACACCAGGTCGGCGTCGAAGCCGGTGCCGTCGGCGTACTGGGCCAGGGCGGGGTTCACGCCGGTGAACGCCGCCCCCTTGCACGTCGATGTGGCGGTGGTGGCGCTGCCGGCGCCCGCCACCCACGTCGGGGAGAGCGCCATCGGGTAGACCGGGGTGAACTCGGCGGCCCACGCCGCCTGGTAGATGGGCGCCGTGCTCACCGTGTAGCCCCCGGTGATGGTCGTCCAGTCACCCTTCGACGAGTAGATCCCCACGGCCGGGACCCCGGCGGAGCGGAGGTAGTCGACGCCGCCCTGGAGATCGGCGGCGTTGGCGGTGCCGTTGCCGTTCCAGGAGTTGGCGGACTCGACGTCGAGCCACCACGGCAGAGTGGCGGCGGAAGGGACGGTCACCTGGGCCGTGGCCAGGGCCGAAGCGGCCGCATGCCACCCGTAGTCGTAGGCACAGCCCGGGTCGGTGGTCGATGCGCTGTTGGCGCACAGGGCGGGGTCGCGGGCGCCCGAGACGGGCCAGTAGTGGCTGCTGTGCGGGGCCGGGTTGGCGGTGTTGGCGTACAGCCCCGCCCGGTAGGAGCGGCCCGCCGCCCAGGCGTACTCGGCGGCCCAGCACGGGCTGGCGGAGAATGGCAGCCCGTCGGTCACGCCGACGATCCCGAAGGCGCCGCCGAGCGAGCCGGCCGTGGTGCCCGTCGACCCGCTGCCGGCGCACTGCGGATAGGAGACGTCGTGGCCGACGGAGCCGGCCGGGGCCGATCCAGATCCGGCCCGCGCCGGGGGGACCACCAGCACCGTGGTCACACCCAACAGGAGCGCGGAGGTCCCGAATGCCGCCCTGACCGCCGCCGCCCGTCCCACCGGGCTGCTAATCGGCCGGAAATGGCCCTGGTTGAGCCGAGTTTCAAACTCGGCTCGTCCCGACAGGAACGCCGCGCCGCGCCGCGCCCGCAACGGTTGAAGCGGACGGCCGTTACAGACGGTTCGAAGAACCTCACCGCGGGTAGGTCGAGGCCCTCAACGGGGTTCCCCACGAACCCGACGACCTGGGAGGTGCGACATGGTGGGAGACGTACTCCTCGCTCTACTGATCACGGCCATCGCGGTCGTGCTCGGCGTGACGATCCATCCCGTTCTCTTCTTCATCATCGCCCTGGCGGTCATCTACCTGCTGGCCCGCCATCACGGCGGCCGCAGCCGCCGGGCCTACTTCTAGGTCGCGTGCACGGCCTGGGCTGGTCCTTCGCCGCCGGCGGGCGGGGCTGGGTGTGCGGGGAATGCTCTCCCGCGGCCCAGCGGTAACTCAGCCCTGCTCCCACTGCACCATCAACAGGGTGGCGTCGTCGCGCAGGCGGTCGCCGAGGTGGGACAGCACGGCCCGGGAGAGGCGCCGGAGGGTCTCGGATGTCGGAAGTCCCGACGCCGCCTCGCGTTCCAACGCCGCGGCCAGCCGGTCCCGCCCGTATCCCTCCTCTCCCCGGGCGTGGGCCTCGATGACCCCGTCGGTGAAGAACAGCACCCGGTCTCCGGGCTCGAGCGGAATCATCTCCTGGGCCTCTCCCGCCGGCCCCAGCCCGAGCGGCACGCGCGCGGGCACGTCGGGCCCGTCGATGACGCGCCCGCGCCGGACCACCATCGGGAGATGGTGGCCGGCGTTGAGCAGCTCGAGGCGGCCGGTGTCGAGGTCCAACCGGCCCAGGTGACCGGTGACGAAGTTGTCGGGGAACACCGCCGCCAGAGCCTCGTCGAGCCGCTCCGCCACCGACGGCAGGCTGAGACCGGCCCGGCGGGCATGCCGGTAGGTGGCGAGGGTGAGGGTGGCCAGGAGGCTGGCGGGCGTGCCGTGGCCCATGGCGTCGAAGATGGCGAAGTCCGCCGTGCGGCCGCTGACCGCGTAGTCGTAGGCGTCGCCACCCAGGTCGTAGGCGGGGGCCAGGACGGCGGCCACGGTCATGTCGGCGGCAGTGAGGCTCTGGGGTGGCAGGAGATCCCAGACCAGATCGGCGCCGATGGTCATGGGCCTGGTGCGCCGGACCAGCTTGAAGGTGTCGGTGTAGTTGGTCTTGGCGACCAGCAGCTGGGCAATGACGCTGGCGAGAAGCTGCGCCGTCGCCAGCCGGTCCTCGCTGCCGTCCGCACCGGCCAGCTCGAGCACGCCCAGCCGGTCGGTGCCGTCGAGCAACGGCACCCACAGCTGCGCGGCCTGCTGGCCCGCCTGCGGTGTGCTGGAGGCGAACACCCGTCCCGCCATGGTGCCGTCGATGGGTACGGGCGGTCCCGGATCGGCCGGCGGAAGCGCGTGCAGGGCACCCTGCTCGTGATCGACCAGGTGGACGACCGCACCGTCGAAGCCGACATCGCGGGCGGCGTCGCCCACGAGGGCGCCCAGCTCATCCGGACAGAGACTCGACGCCCGGTCCAGAAGTCTGCGCAGCGCCGGGGCGATATCGAGCACTCGGGAGCATCCCACACCCCCGCCCCGGTCGCGTCCTTCCCGATGCGGGAAACGTGCCGTCGGTGGAGGTCCTAAGAACGTACGCGAACAAGCGGCGGGAAACACAGGTTCTCCAGAGGTTGGCGGTGCGTCCGCCCAACCGTGCCTCCTCAGCATCCCATGTTGACAGCCCGCGAGTCAAGCGACAGCAAATACGGCTGAGCTCGGAGCAGATCCAGCAGCTGTGCGCCGCCTACCGGGCCGGTCGGCTGATCGACGACATTGCCGCGGAGTTCGGCATCCACCGGCACACCGTCATGTGCCATCTAAAGCGGGAACAGGTACCCCGACGATACCGGAAGCTCGATGAGGAGGCCATCCGGGAGGCCGTGAGGCTGTATGAGTCCGGCCTATCGATGGCAGCGGTCGGTGGCCATTTCGGTGTGGGAGCGACAGCCATACTTCGAGTTCTGCGCCTAGCCGGCATGCGACCACGGAGGCCATGGGAACGCC
>DASUHN010000225.1 GCA_036273495.1 Acidimicrobiales bacterium
CGGAACCGGCCGAAGTTCTTGACCGAGTGCGAGGTGTCGAGCTCCAGGGCCTCCTCGAACCGCTCCCTCTGGCGCTGGGTGAGGATCGAGAACACCAGCCGGCGGGTCTCCGCCGGCACGAGAACGGGAAACTCGTCCAGCGGGACGATGCGTCCGTGCACGCGGGCGCACGGGACGAGGCCGGCGGTGAGGTGGAGGTCCGAGGCACCCATCTCCACCACGCGTGACAGGAGCTGGTTGACGTGGATCTCGACGCCCGAGGGAACGACCCGCGGGTCGATCTGGGCCAGTCCCTCGATGCTCTGAGTTGCGTCCATGATTGCGATCTGTCTCCTGGTCTCTGTGGTCAGGCCACGACGCGGAGGATCTCCTCCGCCGACGTGACCCCCGCCCGCACCTGGGCCAGCCCGGCCCGGCGCAGGCTGATCATTCCCTGGGCGGTCGCCAGCCGCCTGATGTCGTCGGAGTGGGCCCGCTCGACGATCAGCCGCTCCACCTGCTCGGTGATCGTCAGCACCTCGTGGATGGCGAAGCGGCCCCGGTACCCCGTACGACCACATGCCCCGCACCCGACGGCCCGGAACCACTTCTCGCCCGCCGCCATCTCCACCAGATCGGCGTACTCGCCGGCGGCGGCGCGGATCTCCTCGGCCGAGGGCTCATAAGGCTTCTTGCACCGGTCGCACAGCCGGCGGGCCAGACGCTGGGCCACGATGCAGTCGAGCGCCGATCCCACGAGGAAGGCCTCGACGCCCATCTCGACCAGGCGGCTCGGCGTCGACGCCGCGTCGTTGGTGTGCAGGGTCGAGAGGACCATGTGCCCGGTGAGGGCGGCCTCGACGGCGATGGTGGCGGTCTCCCGGTCCCGGATCTCGCCCACCAGCAGCACGTCGGGGTCCGAGCGGAGGATCGCGCGGAGGGCCGTGGCGAACGTCAGGCCCGCCTTCGGGTTCACCTGGACCTGGTTCACGCCCGGCAGGCGGAACTCGACCGGGTCCTCGACGGTGATGATGTTGCGGTGGTCCTCGTTGAGGATGTTGAGGGTGGCGTAGAGGGTGGTCGACTTGCCTGACCCGGTCGGGCCGGTGACCAGGATGGTCCCGTAGGGCTTGCGGTACGCCTCGGCGTACTGGCTCATCGAGTCGGGCAGGAACCCGAGATCCGAGAGCTGGAGCAGGGCGGTGGACCGGTCGAGGATCCGGATGACCACCTTCTCCCCGAACACCGTCGGCAGGGTGGCGACGCGGAGGTCCACGTCGCGGTTGCCCACCTTGCGCGTGGCCCGGCCGTCCTGGGGCAGGCGACGCTCGGCGATGTTGATGTCGGCCATGATCTTGAACCGGGACACCACGCCGTTCTGGATGCTCTTGCGCAACCGCATCCGCTCGTGCAGAACGCCGTCGATGCGGTAGCGGACGCGGACGTCGTCCTGGCCGGGCTCGATGTGGATGTCCGAAGCCCGGTCGGTCACCGCCTCGGTGATGAGGAGGTTGACCAGCTTGACGATCGGGGCGTCCTCGACGACGTACTCGAGGCCCGACGCGTCGTCGGTCTCTTCTTCCAGCGAGGTGGCCGCCTCGGCCGAGATGCGGTCGGCGTCACCCTCGAGGTTCTCGAAGCGCTCGATGGCGGCCGCCACCGACGCCGCCGACGCCACCACGATCTTGAGATTCCGGCCCGTGTGCGTACGGATGTCGTCCACGGCCAGGACGTTGCGGGGGTCCGCCATGGCCACGACCAGCTTGTCGCCCTCCCAGCGCAGCGGGATGGCCTGGTAACGGCGGGCCAGCGCGGCGGTGAGCATCGAGAAGACCGATGCGTCGGGCTGGTGCTCGCTCAGGTCCACGTACTCGTAGCCGGACTGCTCGGCCAGGGCGCAGACCAGGTGCTCCTCGGTCAGAAGGCCCCGGTCGATGAGCACCCGCCCGAGGGGACGGCGGTTCTCGGCCTGCTCGGCCAGAGCCGACGCCAGCTGGTCCTCCGTGATGAGCCCGCGCTGCACGAGGAGATGGCCGAGCTGCCCCGGTCGGCTTGTGACCTTGGGCACCGATGTGACCGACATATACGCCTCCGACCCCGCCCGCGGTCCCTCTGGACCACTCGCCCAGGCGAGCCCTTGGTGCAATATCGGCAACTCCGCCGAATTACTGGAGGGGGGCCACGGCTGCCGCCGCCGCCGCCGACATCGCCTCCAGCGGCGGGTCCTCCCCCGTCCACAGGCGGAAGGCGTGGGCGGCCTGGTGGACGAGCATGCCGAGACCACCCACCGTGGTCGCCCCCCGGGCCCGGGCCTCCCGCAGGAGAGCGGTGACCGCAGGGTGGTACACGATGTCGACCACGACCTGGCCGGCCTGTAGAAGATCGGCCTCGATGGGCAGGTCCCCGGCGGTCTTCCCCATCCCCACCGAGGTGGCGTTGACGACGAGGTCGGCCCCGCTCACCTCCTCTACGGGGCCCACCCGGGCCACGCCGGGCGCGAGGCCGGCGGCGGCGGTCGCCCGGTCGGGGCTGCGGTTGACCACGACCACGGCCGAGGCTCCCGCATCCGCCAGGGCCAGCACCACCGCCCGCCCCGCCCCGCCTGCCCCCACCACCACGCAGCGCCGGCCGGCCGGGTCGAAGCCGCGGTCCAGCCGCAGGGAGTCGAGGAACCCGGGCCCGTCGGTGTTGTGCCCGACCAGGGCCGTGCCCTCCCAGGCCACGGTGTTCACCGCTCCCAGGCGCTCCGCTCGCGGGCTCAGCCGGTCGACGAGGGCCGCCACGTCGGTCTTGTGGGGCATGGTCACCGAGAGCCCGTCGATGGACAGGGCTCGCATGCCCAGCAGGGCCGGGGCCGCCTGCCCGGACGCGACCGGGAAGGCCAGAAAGGCCCAATCCAGGCCGAGGGCCCGGAAGGCGGCGTTGTGGAGGACCGGGGACAGCGAGTGGCGCACCGGGTCCCCGATGACCCCCGCCACCCGGGTGGCGCCCCCGGGCCACGGGGGCCAGGGCTCGGCCAGCTCCTCGCTCACCCGGCCAACCCTCGCGACCGGGCCAGGGCGATGTTCTGCTCCTGGCCGGCCAGGGTGGTCGAGAACGCCTCTTTCCCGTCCGGTTCCACGACCACGTAATAGAGGTAGGGCCCCTTCGGGGCGTTGAGCGCCGCCTCGAGGGCGGCCCGGCCCGGGCTGGCGATCGGAGTCGGGGGCAGGCCCGTCACCCGGTAGGTGTTGTACGGCGAGGCCACGCCCAGGTCGGCGGCCGACAGGGTGCTGTGGCCCGGGCCGAGGGCGTAGAGCACGGTGGCGTCGACCTGCAGGCGCATGCCGCGGGTCAGGCGGTTGTAGACCACCTGCGCCACCAGGCCCCGGTCGGCGGGGACCTTGGCCTCCCGCTCCACCATCGACGCCACGACCACCGCCTGGTACGGGGTGACCCCGGCGCTCTGCGCCGCCCCGGCCACGCCGAGCTGGCCGGCCACCTCGTCGAAGCGGGCCACCATCTGGCCGAGGATCTGGGTGTCGGTCTCCCCGGGCTGCACCTGGTACGTGTCCGGGAACAGCAGGCCCTCGAGGTCGGTGGATCCGGCCGGCTGGTACTGCGACCGCACCTCACCGCTCCGCGCCGCCGCCAGGAACCGGGCCCGGGTGTGGCCGGGGATGGCCCCGACCCGGGCGGCGATCTGGTCCAGGGTGAACCCCTCGGGGATCGTCAGTCGGTGCACGAGCGGGCCCCGGTGCATCGAGGCCACCACGTCGCCGTAGGAGTCGTGGCGGGGCAGCGAGTACTCGCCGGCCTCGAACGGACCCCCGCCCAGCACCTTGACGTACAGCCGGAACAGGAAGGGATGGGAGATCACGTGGGCGGAGGCCAGCTCGTCGGCGATCCTGGTCGTGGACGCCCCCGACGGGACGTCGACCACCACGGCCGGGCCCCGTCGTCCCCCCGGGTTCACCTGGTGGTCCACCCACAGCGCCACGCCCCCCACCACCACCACGAGCAGCGCCACCCCCACGGCGACCACCCGCCACAGACGGGAGAGGCGGACCCGGCCCGGACCGCCGCCGCCGCCCGCCGGCGGGGCCGATGGCCCGGTGGGCGGCGCCGCCTCCGGAGCGGGCGGCGGGCCCTCAGCGGCGGGATCCGGCATCCAGCCATGCCTGCAGCAGAACCGCGGCGGCGGCCTCGTCCACGGCACCCTTCGGGGCCCGGGCCCGCCGGGTCCCCCGTCCGGCCCGCCGCCCGTCCGCCTCCCGGAGCGCCCGGGTCGCGGTGACCGTGGTGAACCGCTCGTCCTGGGTGTGGACCGGAACGCCCAGGGCGGACCGCAGCTCCTCCACCTCGTCGAGGGCGGCCCGCGCCGCGGGCCCCAGCCCGCCGGACAACGACAGCGGCAGGCCCACCACCACCTCCTCCGCCCCCAGCTCGGCGGCGGTGGCGGCCAGGCGGGCGTGGTCGTCGGCCCGGTCCCCGCTGCGCTC
>DASUHN010000226.1 GCA_036273495.1 Acidimicrobiales bacterium
AACGGGGCCCGCCTGGTCGCTTCGGGCCGGTGCGACGTGGTGCTGGCCGGAGGCAGCGAGGCCGCCATCACCGGAACGTCCCTGGCCGGCTTCGGCAACATGACGGCTCTGTCCGGGCTGGGGATCTCTCGGCCCTTCGACGCCGAGCGCGACGGCTTCGTCATCGCCGAGGGTGCGGCCGTCCTCGTGCTCGAGGAGCTCGAGCGGGCCCGGGCGCGCGGGGCCCACATCTACGCCCTGGTGGCCGGGTCGGCCAGCACCGCCGACGCCTACCACATCACCGCGCCGTCGCCCGGGGGGACCGGCGCCGCCACGTGCATGGAGCTGGCGCTGGAGGACGCGGGGGTCACCCCCGACGCCGTACGCCACATCAACGCCCACGGGACCTCGACGCCGCTGAACGACGCGGCCGAGGCCGAGGCCATCACCAAGGTCTTCGGATCGCCCGGGCCGCCGGTGACGTCGACCAAGGGAGTGACCGGCCATGCCCTCGGGGCGGCGGGGGCCATCGAGGCGGTGGCGGTTGCCCTCAGCATCGACCGACGGCTGATCCCGCCGACGTCCGGCTACGAGCACCCCGACCCCTCCATCCAGCTGGACGTGGTGGCCGGGGAGCCCCGGGCGTGGGAGCCGGGGCCGGCCCTGTCGAACTCGTTCGGCTTCGGCGGTCACAACGGCTGCCTCGTGCTGGTGCCCGCCGACTGACGACGAGCGCCGGGGACCCGGAGGGGCATGGGGGCAGGGGGCACCTGTAGAGGTCAGTTCCACATTGTCCGAAAGCCACTGTCGGTGAAGAAGCGTTCGACGACCCGGCAGAAGCAGCAATTCGGAACAGGACGGAACGTCGCGTCGGCGGTAGACGAGCTCGTCGGGACGTGATCGCACCGCCCCCGACACCCAGCGCAGCCTGGCGACGACATGGCGTGACGCCCCGTGTTCCAGCCTGTTCCGAATTCACCCTGAGCGGTCGGTGGCGGCGGTGCTGGAGCCCCCAGTCAGATTCGGAGACTTTGAAACCGACGTAGGTGGGCAACCGGAGCGTCCGGCGTCTGCCGGCGGGTCGGAGCCAGCGTGACCTAAGCGTCAACGATGACGAACAGCAGCTCCACGTCGCAGGCCGTCCGGCCCTCGACGGCAGCGCGACCCTTGCCCCGCCCGGCGCGGGCGGACAGGCGCCCCATCTCCACCTCGAGGTCCAACACATCACCCGGTACGACCTGGCGGCGGAAGCGGGCCGAGTCGATCCCTCCGAACAGGGGGAGCTTGCCGGCGTAGCGCTCATCGAGGAGCACCGCCACCGCCCCCAGCTGGGCCACGGACTCGACCATCAGCACGCCCGGCAGGGTCGGCCGGCCGGGGAAGTGACCGGCGAAGAACCACTCCTCGCCCGTCAGGCGCCACCGGCCCCGCGCCGAGACGCCGGGCTCGACGGCGGTGATCTCGTCCAGCAGGAGGAACGGGGGACGGTGGGGCAGGATCTCGTCGGGCCGGGGCAGGCTCACCGCCCGACCCTCACGCTTTGGCGCTCAGCGCGGCCAGGAGCTTCTCCGGCGTGTCGGCCGGGCTGATCTTGTACCAGGCCTCGGCCACCTTGCCCTTGGCGTCGATGAGGAACGCCGAGCGCACGATGCCCATGAACTTGCGGCCGTAGAGCGAACGCTCCCCCCACACCGCGTAGGCGTCGGCGACAGAGTGGTCGGGGTCGGAGAGAAGCGGGAAGCCAAGGCCGTATTTCGTGTCGAACTTGGCCTGCTTCTCGGGGGCGTCGGGACTGATCCCGATGACCACGGCGTCCCCGATGCGGTCGGCGACGTCGCGCAGGCCGCACGCCTGGGTGGTGCACCCGGGTGTGTCCGCCTTCGGATAGAAGTACACCAGGTGCGGACCCTTGCCCCGCTTGAGCGAGTCCGCCAGGCGGAACGGCCTACCGCTCTGGTCGAGCAACTTGAAGTCGGGCGCCTTGTCGCCGGGTGCCAATCGGGCCATGTGAGGAAGGTAGTGGGTCGGCGCCGGCGGCCATGCCCGCCTCCCCCTCGGTAGGGTCCGGATTGGCGGCAACGGCGCCGGGTAGGAGGGGGGCGAGATCGAGTTGACGCGGTGGCCCGTGATCCGTCAGCTGCAGGGCCGGGACCGGACGGGACGCGGGGCGGCAGCCAAGTCCGGGCACAGCGACCGGCTCCTGCCCCGGACCTACACCGCCGACAAGGTCGTCAAGTCCATCTGTCCCTACTGCGCGGTCGGATGTGGCCAGAACGTCTACGTCAAGGACGGCCGGGTGGTCCAGATCGAGGGGGACCCGGACTCCCCCGTCAGCCGGGGCCGGCTGTGCCCCAAGGGGGCGGCCAGCCTGCAGCTGACGACGGGGCCGGCGCGGGAGCACCGTGTCCTCTACCGGCCGCCCCACGGCACCGACTGGGAGGTCCTCGACCTCGACCGGGCCATGGACATGGTGGCCGACCGGGTGATCGCCACCCGGCGGAAGTCGTGGGAGTGGGAGGACGCCGACGGGGTCCGGGTGCGCCGGACCCTCGGGATCGCCAGCCTGGGCGGGGCCACGCTGGACGTCGAAGAGAACTACCTCATGAAGAAGCTGTACACCGCCCTCGGCGCCATCCAGATCGAGAACCAGGCGCGCATCTGACACTCGTCCACCGTCCCCAGTCTGGGGACCTCGTTCGGGCGGGGCGGCGCCACCACCTTCCAGCAGGACCTGCAGAACTCCGACTGCATCGTCATCGAGGGCTCGAACATGGCCGAGTGCCACCCGGTCGGGTTCCAGTGGGTCATGGAGGCCAAGGCGCGCGGGGCCACGGTCATCCACGTCGACCCCCGGTTCACCCGGACCAGCGCCCTGGCCGACCTCCACGTTCCGCTCCGGGCGGGCAGCGACATCGCCTTCCTGGGCGGGATCGTCAACTACGTCATCCAGAACGAGCGCTACTTCCGGGAGTACCTCGTCGCCTACACCAACGCCCCCACCATCATCAACGAGGACTTCGCCGACACCGAGGACCTCGACGGCGTGTTCTCGGGCCTCGATCGGGAGAACCGCAAGTACGACTTCCACACCTGGATGTACGAGGGCATGGAGATCCAGGCCGCCGCCGGCAGCCGCGACCAGGAGTACGAGGACCGGACCCGGTCCGGCGCCTCGGTCCGTGAGGCCGCCCGCGGCGAGTCCCACGGCTCGGGCGGGGCCGCCATCAGCGGGCGGCCGGAGAACGACCCCGACCTCCTCCACACCCGGTGCGTGTTCCAGATCGTGAAGCGCCACTTCGCCCGCTACACGCCCGAGGTGGTCGAGGAGATCTGCGGCGTCCCCCGGGACGTGTTCCTCCGGGTGTGCGAGACGGTCGCGGCCAACTCGGGACGCGACCGCACCACGGCGTTCGTGTACTCGGTCGGCTGGACCCAGCACACCGTCGGGGTCCAGTACATCCGCACCGCCGCCATCCTCCAGCTCCTCCTCGGGAACATCGGCCGCCCCGGGGGCGGGATCATGGCCCTGCGCGGCCACGCCAGCATCCAGGGCTCGACCGACGTCCCGACGCTGTTCAACCTGCTTCCCGGCTACATCCCGATGCCCCACGCCCACGAGCACGAGGACCTCGACAGCTTCGTCCAGGCCGAGGCCCCGGAGTACGGCTTCTGGGCCGAGATGAAGGCCTACACCGTCAGCCTGCTCAAGGCCTGGTTCGGGCCGGCCGCCTCTGCGGACAACGACTGGTGCTTCGACTACCTGCCCCGTCTGACCGGGGACCACAGCAGCTACGAGACGGTGATGGCCCAGATCGACGGCACGTGCAAGGGCTACTTCCTGGCCGGGGAGAACCCCGCCGTCGGCTCGGCCAACGCCAAGATGCAACGGCTCGGCATGGCCAACCTCGACTGGCTGGTGGTGCGGGACTTCTCCCTGATCGAGTCGGCGACCTGGTGGAAGGACGGCCCCGAGATCGAGACAGGGGAGATGAGCACCGCCGACATCGGGACCGAGGTGTTCTTCTTCCCCGCCGCCGCCCACACCGAGAAGAGCGGGAGCCTGACCAACACCCAGCGCATGCTGCAGTGGCACCACATCGCCCGGGATCCCGACGGGGACGCCCGCAGTGACCTGTGGTTCTACTTCCACCTGGGCCGGATCATCCGGGAGAAGCTGGCCGGGTCGAACGACCCCATGGACCGGCCCCTCCTCGACCTGACCTGGGACTACCCGACCGAGGGCGCGCTGGCCGAGCCGACCGCCGAGGCCGTGCTGGCCGAGATCAACGGCTACGACTCCGATGGCCGGCCCCTGGCGTCCTACGAGCAGCTCCGCGAGGACGGTTCGACGACCTGCGGGTGCTGGATCTACTGCGGCGTGTACGCCGACGGCGTGAACCAGTCCGCCCGCCGCAAGCCGGCCAGCGAGCAGAACTGGGTGGCCAACGAGTGGGGCTGGGCGTGGCCCGCCAACCGCCGCATCCTGTACAACCGGGCGTCAGCCGATCCGGACGGGAGGCCCTGGAGCGTGCGCAAGGCCCTCGTCTGGTGGGATCCCGACCAGGGCCGCTGGAGTGGCCACGACGTCCCCGACTTCAGCGCCGACAAGGAGCCGTCCTACGTGGCGCCGGAGGGGGCGCGCGGAGCGGCGGCGCTGTCCGGCACCGACCCCTTCGTGATGCAGGCCGACGGCAAGGGCTGGCTGTTCGTTCCCGCCGGGCTCACCGACGGCCCCCTCCCCGCCCACTACGAACCCCAGGACTCCCCGTTCGACAACGTGCTGTACCGCCAGCAGCGCAACCCGGTGCGCCAGGTCTTCAGCCGCCGGAACAACCGGTACCAGCCGTCCGGCAGTGAGCCGGGATCGGACGTCTTCCCCTACGTCACGACCACCTACCGGCTCACCGAGCACCACACCGCGGGCGGGATGAGCCGGTGGCTGCCCTACCTCTCCGAGCTCCAACCCGAGATGTTCTGTGAGGTCTCCCCCGCCCTGGCCGCCGAACGGGGCCTCGAGCACCTCGGATGGGCCACGATCGTCACCGCCCGCAGCGCCATCGAGGCCCGGGTCCTGGTGACGGAGCGGATGCGGCCCCTGCAGGTGCAGGGCCGGACCCTCCACCAGATCGGCCTGCCCTACCACTGGGGACCCAACGGCCTGAGCACGGGCGATGCCGCCAACGAGCTGGCCTCGATCTCGCTCGACCCCAATGTGCACATCCAGGAGGTCAAGGCTCTGGCCGCCGACATCCGCCCCGGACGCCGGCCCCGCGGCCCGGCCCTGACCGCCCTCGTCGAGGAGTACCAGCGCCGGGCCGGCATCACCGAGAAGACCGGGACCGAGGTGTGAGCACCGCCCGCTTGGGTTTCTTCACCGACACGTCGATCTGCATCGGCTGCAAGGCGTGCGAGGTGGCATGCAAGGAGTGGAACCACGTCCCGGAGGACGGGCTGGCGCTCACCGGGATGTCCTACGACAACACCGTTGGCCTCGGAGCCGACACCTGGCGCCATGTGGCCTTCATCGAGCAGGCCCGGCCCGACGGGCTGCGTTGGCTGATGTCGTCGGACGTCTGCAAGCACTGCACCGAGGCCGCCTGTCTCGACGTGTGCCCGACCGGCTCCCTATTCCGTACCGAGTTCGGCACCGTCGTGGTGCAGGAGGACATCTGCAACGGCTGCGGCTACTGCATCCCCGCCTGCCCCTACGGGGTCATCGACCAGCGCAAGGAGGACGGCCGGGCCTGGAAGTGCACCATGTGCTACGACCGCCTGCAGGTCGGAGCGGAGCCGGCGTGCGCCCAGACCTGTCCCACCAGGTCGATCCAGTTCGGGCCGCTCGACGATCTGCGAGAGCGGGCGGCCGGTCGCCTGGCCGAGCTGCAGCAGGCGGGGGTCACCGACGCCCGGCTCTACGGGCACGACGCCGACGACGGCGTGGGCGGGAACGGGGCCTTCTTCCTCCTCCTCGACGAGCCCGAGGTGTACGGGCTCCCGCCCGACCCCGTCGTGACCACCCGGGACCTCCCGGCCATGTGGCGTCACGCCGCCATGGCGGCGCTGGCCCTGGCGACCGGGGCGGCGGCGTCCTTCCTCCGGGCCGGCCGATGACCAGCGCGGAACGATCGATGGTTCCCGACGCCACGCCGCGCTCGTACTACGGGCTGCCGGTGATCAGCCAGCCGGTGTGGAAGAGCCGCGACATAGCCGGCTACTTCTTCCTGGGCGGGCTGGCCGGGGCCTCGTCGACCCTCGCGCTCGGGGCCCAGTTGACCGGACGCCCGGGCCTGGCCCGGTCCAGCCGCCTGGCCGCCGCCGGCGCCATCGGGCTCTCGGCGGCGGCGCTGGTCCACGACCTGGGCCGTCCCGAGCGGTTCTACAACATGCTGCGGGTCTTCAAGCCCACCTCGCCGATGAGCGTCGGATCGTGGCTGCTGGCCGCCTACGGACCGATGGCCGTCACGGCGGCGGGGACCGCGGCCACCGGGCTGCGGCCGGGACTGGGCACGGCGGCGTCGGCGGGAGCGGCGCTTCTCGGGCCGGCGGTGGCGTCGTACACGGGCGTGCTCGTCTCCGACACGGCCGTGCCGGCCTGGCACGAGGGCCACCGCCACATGCCCTATCTGTTCGCCTCCTCCGCCGCCTCGGCGGCCGGTGGGCTGGGCCTGGTGGCCGCCCCCCGCCGGGACAACGGGCCCGCCCGCCGCATGGGCGTGGCGGGGGCGGCCGGGGAGCTGGCGCTGTTCCGGATCATGCGCCAGAGCATGGGGAGGGCGGGGCGGGCCTACACCGAGGGCCGGGCCCACCGGTGGACGCGCCGGGCCGAGACCCTCACCCTGGCCGGTCTGGTCGGAGCGGCGGTGGGGGCCCGCCGCAGCCGGGTGGCGGCGGCGCTGTCGGGTTCCGCCCTGCTGGCCGGCTCGGCCTGCACGCGGTGGGCGGTCTTCGAGGCCGGGCTGCAGTCCGCCCGCGACCCGGACGACACCGTCATCCCTCAGCGAGAGCGTCTGCGGCGCCGACCAGGGCCAGATGGCTGAGGCCCAGCGGGAAGTTCCCGAGGAATCCCCCGGTGCCGGGATCGATCTCCTCGGCCAGCAGGCCGACGTCGTTGGGTAGGCCGACGAGCTCGTCCATGAGCGCCACCGCCTCGTCCCTTCGGCCGGCGTACACCAGGGCCTCGACCATCCAGAACGAGCAGGCCACGAACGTCCCCTCGATCCCCTCCATCCCGCTGTAGCGGTAGACGAGCGGTCCCCGGGCCAGCTCCTCCCGCACGGCGTCGATGGTCGACGACAGCTGCGGCCCCCGGTCGAACCCGATGCGGCCGGCCCGGAGCACGGCGGCGTCCAGGAGGTCGGTGTCGGCGTAGAAGGTGTAGGCCTGCCTGGCCTCGGACCAGCAGCGCTCCCGGATCCAGTCGGCGACGACATCCCGCTCGTAGGCCCAACGGTCCCGGTTGCGGGAGTGGATCCGGCCGGCGTCGGCCAACCGGGTGGAGCGCTCGAGGGCCAACCAGCACGCCAGCTTCGACGACGTGTAGTGGCGCTGCTCGTCCAGCTCCCAGATCCCGCTGTCGGTCTGGAGCCAGGTGTCGCACACCCGGTCGGCGAACGCCGCGACCGTCTCCGCCGTGGACTCGTCGAGGACGTTGCCCCGCTCGCTGTACAGCCACACGGCGTCGATGAGGTCTCCGAACGTCCCCAGCTGGGACTGGCGGGCGGCCTCGTTCCCGGAGCGGACCGGCCGGCTGTCGCGATAGCCCCGCAAGGGGACGTCGGCCTCGTCCTCGGCCAGGCGGCCGTCCAGCGAGTAGAAGACGTGCAGATCCGGGACGGTGCGCCGGACGGTCGAGAGCAGCCAGGAGAGCGACCGGTGGGAGTCCTCGCGGGCGCCGAGGTAGATCAGGGCCTGGATCACGAACGACATGTCCCGCACCCACGCGAACCGGTAGTCGTAGTTCCGGGTGTGTCCTACCGCCTCGGGCAGGGAGGTGGTCGGAGCGGCGGCGATGGCGCCGGTGTCTGAGTAGATCAGCAGCTTGAGGGCCCGGGCGCTGTCGAGCACGTGGTCCCGCCACGGCTCCTGGGCCTGCACGCGCGAGCTCCACGCGTCCCAGGCCCGGGTCGTCTGCTCGACGCGCGCGCACACCTCGTCCGGAGTGGGGACGAACAGCGGCTCACCGTCGGTGGACACGATGCCGAGGAGGTGGCGCGACCCTTCGTGGGCCTCGAACGAGCCGCGCACCACCCGACCGTCGATGACCGGCTTGCCCACCTCGTCGGCCACGACCCCGAGGTACTGGTCCTCGACCGTCACCAGCGGGACCCCATCGCGTTCGGTTGCCCAGGGCCGGGCCATGCCGAACCGGTCCCCGACCGCGACCTCCCACTCCATCTCCACCCGGCCCGACACTCCCTCGACCAGGCGGGCCAGCTCGCTCCACGGGAGTTGGTGGCCGTCCATGAGATTGGCCGAGTCGGTGACCCGGACCTCCCCGTTCGGGGTGGTGAAGGTCGTCTGCAGGACCGCGCTCCGACCGACGTAGGACCGGCGGGCGCGAGCCGGGCCCCGCGGGCGCAGGCTGATGTGGCCTCCCGCGTCGGGGTCGAGGATGCGCGAGAACGCCGGGGGGGCGTCCATGGTGGGCAGGGACCACCAGTCGACGGCCCCGTCCAGCGCCACGAGGGCCACGCTCCGCCCGTCTCCCACCGCGGCGTAGCACTCGATCGGCGCAAAGCCGTCGGGGCGGAGGTCGTCGATGTCGCGTCCGGCATCCCGGGCGCCACCTGCGGCCTGCTCTGCGGACGGCACTGCCTCCAGGGACGGCATCGCCTCTAGGGACGGCATCGCCTCTAGGGACGGCGCCGGCGGGCCGCCTTCTCCCTGGCCGTGCGGGCCAGGGCGATCCCGAACTTCCGTCCCGTGTCGGGCAGGGTCCGCAGGAAGCTGGGATCGCGGAACCCGGACGCCTGGTCGTCGAAGATCCCGTGGGCCCCCTCGTCCCCCGAGTCGTCCCCGGCATCCCACAGGTTCCCGCGCCGGCCGGGGTCAACCGGAAGATCGGTCAACTGGGCGTCCCACGCCCCGATGGCGGCGAACTGGTTCCCGACCCCGGGCATCACCTTGGACGCCCCCACCAGCAGCTTGTTCCAGGACCCCACGATCTTGGCCCGCCGGCCGTCGAGGGCGGCCTCGACGATGAACTTGGCCGGCACCTCGGGTTGGTAGATCGGCGGCACGGGCTGGGGGTGGCGGTCGAAGACCGAGCGGCACCAGTTGAACTGCGGGGTGTTGACGGCAGGCAGGTGCACCATCGACATCCGCACGTTGCTGCCGCGGTGGATGAGCTCGGCGCGCACCGACTCGGAGAACCCCCGGCAGGCGAACTTGGACGCGCAGTAGGCCGACTGCAGGGGGATCCCCATGAACGCCAGGGCCGACCCGACGTTGACGATGGTCCCCCGGTCGCGGGGCACCATGCGCTGCAGGGCGGCGCGGGTCCCCCAGACCTGGCCGAGGAAGGTCACCTCGACCGCCCGCTTGAACTCGTCCGGGTCCACCTCCCAGAACGGGGCGAACTTCGTCGTCATGGCGTCGTTCACCCACACCTCCACCGGCCCGAGCTGCTCCTCGGCCAACTCGGCCGCCCGGTCCACCTGCTCGTGGTCGGCGACATCGGTGGGCACGACCAGAGCCCGGCCCCCGGCGCTCTCGACGTCCTTGGCCGCCGCCTCCAGTCCGGCCCGGCCCCGCGCCAGCAGGGCCACGTCGAAGCCCCCCTCCGCCAGGGCCACTGCGGTGGCCCGTCCGACCCCCGCGCTCGCACCCGTGACCACCGCTACCCCACGTCCCGCCATGACCTCTCCTCTATTCCTCTATCCCGTGATCAGGCGGCGCCCGTAGTCCCGGACCCGGTCCACGACCGCCAGCACCGGAGCGGCGACCACGAGGCCGCCGAGCCGGTCCGGGCCGTGCGGGTGGGGACGGGTCGGCGCCGTGGCCTTGGCCTGGTCGAACAGGGTGGCCAGGAGCCGCAGCTTGGTGTCCCCCTCCGCTCCGGTGAGGAGCGGCAGGACCTCGGCCTCCTCGGCCGCGGCGTGGGCCCGGACGAGGGAGTGCAGCCGCTCGAGGTTGCGCCGGAAGCGGCGGCTGGCGGGGTTCAGCAGCTCCTGACGCAGCATGCGGGCCAGGAGGCGCTTGGCCTGCCGCTCCTCCTCGAGGCGCCGGTTGCGCACCTCGACCGCCTCCGTCCCCAGCCCGCGGAGGTGGGGGTAGACGACCTCCTCCTCGGCCGCCTCGTGCACCGACAGCTGCCGGACCACGGCGCGGAACAGCTCACGGCGTTCGGCGGCGTCCCTCACCCCGACGAGGTGGGCCAGAGCGTCCGAGACCTGCGCGTGGTCCTCGCGGATCACCTCGACCAGGTCGGGTCCGTACGGCTCGCGTTGCAGCACCTCTTCGGGGACGGTCATGACTGCGTGTCCTCTACCCGGATCCCGGGCCGGAAATGCTTCCGGGGCGGAGGTGGCCGGACCTCCGGCGGGGGCGGGCCACGGCGTCGGGTACGGTCGGCCGGTGAGCGCGACCGAGGCCACCGACCTCGACATCGGCGCCTTCACGGCGGAAGGCCCCTGGGTCGTCGATCCGGCGGCCATGTCGTGGCGGCGGGGCATCGACCAGCTGCGGGAGCGGACCCGCCGGGAGGTCCCCCGTCTGGTCCGCCGGCGCCGGCTGCCCCCGGGCGGCCGGGTGGTGACGGTCGGGACCAGCCTGGGATGGGCTCTCGGGAACTGGTATCTCCTCGACCGGAGGAAGGGGCAGGTCCCGTCGCGCCGGGGGGTGTCGCGCCGGCTGCGGGAGGCCTTCGTCCGGCTCGGGCCCACCTACATCAAGCTGGGCCAGATCCTCTCGTCGGGGGAGGGCATCTTCCCCGAGGAGCTGGTATCGGAGTTCAAGCTGCTACGCGACCGCGTCCCGGCCGAGCCGTTCGACGTCGTGCGCCGCATCGTCGAGGAGGACCTCGGCCGTCCCCTCGAGGCGGTGTTCTCCTCGTTCACGGAGAAGCCCATTGCCGCGGCGTCGATAGCCCAGGTGCACGCCGCCACCCTGCACCCCGACGTCACGCCCGGGGGAGGCCGGGACATCGTCGTGAAGGTCCAGCGGCCGACGGTCGCGTCCCTGGTGCGCCGGGACCTGGCGGCGATGAGCTGGATTGCCCCCTCCCTCGTGGGCCGCATCCCGGTCACCGCGCTGGCCAACCCGCCGGCGCTGGTCGACCTGTTTGCCGAGACGATCGTCGAGGAGCTCGACTTCCGCCTCGAGGCCCAGAACATGCTCGACGTCGGGCGGATCCTGGCCGACACCGAGCAGCGCGCCCTGGTCGTCCCCCGGCCGCACCCCGACCTGGTCACCCGCCGGGTACTCGTCATGGAGCGCCTCGACGGCTTCAGCTTCGACGACGTGGCGGGAATGAAGGCGGCGGGCATCGACACGTCCGCGGTCGTGCGCGCCGGCATGGTCGCGTTCCTGGAGGGCTCGATGCTGTTCGGCGTGTTCCACGGGGACCTCCACGGCGGGAACCTCTTCGTCCAACCGGACGGGCGGGTGGCGCTCCTCGACTACGGGATCACCGGCCGCCTGGACGAGCCCCGCCGGCTGGCGTTCCTCCGCCTGGTGATGGGCGCCACGGGTAACGACATCAAGGGACAGATCGCCGCCCTGCGCGACATGGGCGCCCTCCCCCCCGACGTCGACGTCGACGCCGTGATCCGGGACCTCAACCTGGAAGGGCCGGTGAAGGACCCCACCCAGATGTCGGCCGAGGAGCTGACCGCCGAGATCCGCGAGCTGACCAAGTCGCTCCTGGCCTACGGGGCCCGCCTGCCGAAGGAGCTCATGCTGTTCATCAAGGACATGCTGTTCCTCGACAACGCCCTGGCGACGCTGGCCCCCGAGATCAACATCTTCGACGAGATCGGCCAGATAGCCGCCTACTTCGCCACCCGCCACGGAGAGCGCATAGCCGCCGACGTCGGGATCGATCCCCGCAGCGTCCCGCTCGACCTGTCGGGGGTGAAGGCGTCGTTCGGCCTGACGTCCGACGTCGACACCCTGACCTACCACGACCTGCAGAAGCGCCGGGACGTCATCCGCAAGCGGATGGAGGACCACCACCGACCGCGGCGGCGCTGAGCCCTGGCGTAGGGTGAATGGCCTTGGCCAGCAGCCCGGTCGCCGATCGCGCCGGCGCCGCCCTGGGGCGCCATCCACGAGACCTGGCCCGCGTGCTCGGCGCGGCGGCCATCGTCACCGTCGCCTTCCTGGTGGCCCGGACCCACCGGGTCGACCCCCTCGAGGCCGCCCTCTACCGCGACGCCCAGAACCTGCCGGCCTGGCTGGCCCCGATCTCACGGACGGTGTCGGTCGGCGGCTCGGTCCTCAGCATCGCCGTGGTGGCGGGCATCGCCTTCCTGGCCCACCAGATCCGGGGCGCCCTCAAGCTGGTGGCGGCGGGCACGGCGGGCTGGGTGGCGGGCGACCTGCTCACGGTCTTCGCCCCCACCCGGGTGGTCACCGTGGCCAACGTGACCGTGCAGCACGGCTTCCGCCACTCGGTGGTGCTGCACACCACCTTCCCGGCCGACCACATGGCGGTGGCCGGGGCCCTGGCGACCGTGGTGACGCCCTACCTCCCCCGCATCCTGCGCTTCGTGCCCGCCGTGCTCCTGGCCCTCGTGGCCGTGTCCCAGACCTACACCGGCCATCACCTGGCCCTGGACGTGGCGACGGGGGCGTTCATCGGCTTCGGGATCGGCAGCTTCTTCCATCTGGTGTGGGGGGCGCCGGGCCGGGCGTCGTCGACGACCGCCGTCGAGGCGGCCCTCCGGACCGGCGGGTTCGAGCCGGCCGAGCTCCGCCCGGTGATCGGCGGGCTGTTCGGCCCGCGCATCTTCGAGGGCTGCACGTGCTCGGGCACCCCGCTGCTCGTCGAGGTGGTGCGCCGGGGCCAGCGCCGGGCGGGGTGGACCTACCGGCTGCGCCGGCTGCTCGCGTCCCTGGAGGTGGAGGACGAGCCCCGCCTGTCGTCACCCAGCCACGAGGTCGAGCACGAGGCCTACGCCAGCCTGTTGGCCGAGCGCTCGGGGGTCCGCACCCCGCCGGTGCTGATGACCACCGAGCTGGGCCACGGTCCCGCCCTTCTCGTCAGGGAGAAGGTGAAGGGCCGCCGCCTCCCGCAGCTGGCCCCGCACGAGCTCGACGACGGGCTGCTCGACGAGATCTGGCACCAGGTCCTCATGCTGGGGGACGCCCGCATAGCCCATCACGAGCTGACCGCCAACAACGTCCTCGTCGACGACAAGAACGACCCGTGGATCCTCGACTTCACCTTCTCGCGCACCGGCGCCACCGAGACCCGCCTGGCCCAGGACGTGGCCGAGATGCTGATCTCCCTCACGTCGGTGGTCGGGGTGCAGCGGGCGGTCGACTCCGCCTTCCGCACGCTCACCGCCGACCGGGTGCGCCCCGCCGTCACCTACCTCCAGCCCCTGGCCGTGCCGGCGCGCATACGCGACCAGATCGGCGGTCAGCGCTGGCTGCTGGCCGACCTGTCCAACGAGGTGGCGGGGCGGCTGGGCCAGCAGCGCCCCTCGTTCCGGCCGCGCATCCGCGCCACCACCATCCTCACCCTCGTGGTCGGCGGGGGGGCGGTCTACCTCCTCCTCCCCCAGCTCGGGACCCTCCCCCGCCTGCTCACCGCCCTGCGCCAGGCGGACTACTGGTGGCTGGTGGTGGCCTTCGCCGCCAGCGCCCTCACCTTCCCGGCCTCGGCGGCGTCGTACATCGGCTCGGTCCCGCGCCACCTGCCCTGGGGCCGCACCACCCTCGTGCAGGTGGCCTCGGCGTTCACCAGCCGCCTCACGCCCGGTGGCGTCGGGGGCATGGGCCTCAACCTGATCTTCCTCGAGAGCGAGGGATCGGCCCGCGCCGAGGCGGTCGGCTCGATCGCCCTCAACCAGGCGGCGAGCGTCGTGGTCCACGCCGCCCTGTTCTTCATCGCCGTCGGCGTGCTCGGCCTGTCCGGGGTCGTCGGCCGCCATCCCCTCCCCACGGGCTGGCCCGTGCTGGTGGTGGTGGCCGGCGTGCTGGTGGCCGCCGGGGCCCTCCTCGGCTCCCCCTTCGGGCGCCGGCGGGTGCTGGCCCCCAGCGTCAGGGTGGGGCGGGAGCTCGCCCGCGCCCTGCGCTCCCCCCGCCAGGCCCTCGGCCTGTTCGGGGGGGCGGCCGGCGTCACCCTGGGCAATGCCGTGGCCCTGGTCACCTGCCTGGCCGCCTTCGACCCGCACTTCCCCGTGCTCTCGGCCCTGGCGGTCTACGTCGGCGGCTCGGCCATCGCCTCCCCCGCTCCCACCCCCGGCAAGCTGGGGGCGGTCGAGGCGGCCCTGGTGGCGGGCCTGACCGGGATCGGGGTGCACTCGGAGCCGGCGGTGGCGGCGGTGCTCACCTTCCGGCTGATCAGCTTCTGGATCCCGATCGTCCCCGGTCTGGCCGTGTTCCGCTACCTGCAGCACCGGCGTATCGTCTGATCCCGGAGGCGGCCCGGGCCGTCGTCTGCCCGCAAGGGATGACGGGTAGGGTCCGCGGGTGAACGATCTCGACTTCTGCCGGGAGCTGGGCCAGCAGCTGCGGGTGGACTCGGTGCGGTGCAGCGCCGCCGCCGACTCGGGCCATCCGACGTCGTCGATGTCGGCGGCCGACCTGATGGCCGTGCTCATGGCCCGCCACCTCCACTACGACTTCTCGGAGCCGGGGAACCCGGGCAACGACCACCTGATCTTCTCCAAGGGCCACGCCTCCCCGCTGCTGTACTCGATGTACAAGGCGGCCGGCGCCATCAGCGACGACGAGCTGCTCACCTTCCGCAAGTTCGGCAGCCGCATCGAGGGTCATCCGACCCCGGACCTGCCCTGGGTGGACGTGGCCACCGGCTCGCTGGGGTTCGGGCTCCCCGTCGGCGTCGGCGTGGCCCTCGCCGGCCAGCGGCTCGACCGCCTCGACTACCGGGTGTGGATCCTCTGCGGTGACAGCGAGATGGCCGAGGGCTCGTGCTGGGAGGCGTTCGAGCACGCCGCCTACGAGGGTCTCGACAACCTCACCGTCGTCATCGATGTCAACCGCCTCGGCCAGCGGGGCGAGACCATGCACGGCTGGGACCTGACCTCGTACGCGGCGCGCGCCGAGGCGTTCGGCTGGCGCGCCATCGAGATCAACGGCCACGACGTGGACGAGGTGGACCGGGCCTATTCCGAGGCCGTGGCGACCAAGGGCCGCCCCACCGTGATCGTGGCCCGCACCCACAAGGGCCGGGGCGTCAAGGCGGTCGAGGACCAGGAAGGGGCGCACGGCAAGCCCCTCGACGACCCGACGGAGGCCATCGCCGAGCTGGGTGGGGAGCGCCACCTGAGCGTGCAGGTGGCGGTGCCGGAGGCCAACGGCAAGCCCCACCAGTTCGCGACCGGGTCGGCGGCGCTGCCCCGCTGGGAGCTCGGCGAGTCCGTCGCCACCCGCCGCGCCTACGGGGATGCCCTGGCGGCGGTGGGAACCGGGCGCGGCGACGTCGTCGCCCTGGACGGGGAGGTAAGCAACTCCACCCACGCCGACATCTTCAAGAAGGCCCACCCCGACCGCTTCTTCGAGATGTTCATCGCCGAGCAGCAGATGGCCGCCGCCGCCGTTGGCATGCAGGTGCGGGGCTGGACGCCGTACGCGTCGACCTTTGCCGCCTTCCTGAGCCGCGCCTACGACTTCGTGCGCATGGGCGCGGTGAGCCAGGCGTCGGTCCGCTTCTGCGGGTCCCACGCCGGGGTGTCGATCGGCCAGGACGGTCCCTCGCAGATGGGCCTGGAGGACCTCGCCTCCTTCCGGGCCGTGCATGGCAGCACCGTGCTGTACCCGTGCGACGCCAACCAGACCGCCGCCCTCGTGGCCGCCATGGCCGACCTCGTCGGGATCAGCTACCTGCGCACGACCCGCGGCAACACGCCGGTCATCTACGGACCGGACGAGGAGTTCCCCGTCGGCGGGCTCAAGGTGGTGCGCTCGTCGGCCACCGATGCGGTGACCGTCGTCGGCGCCGGCATCACGCTCCACGAGGCCCTGGCCGCCGCCGACACCCTCGAGGGCGAAGGTATCCGGGTGCGCGTCATCGATCTCTACTCCCTGAAGCCCGTCGACGGCCCGGCTCTGCTGGAGGCGGTGACGGCGACCGGGGGGCGGGTGGTCACCGTCGAGGACCACTGGCCCGAGGGAGGCGTCGGCGACACAGTGCTGACGGCGCTGGCGGCGGCGAGGGTGGCCCTGCGGGCCGAGAAGCTGGCGGTGGGCGCCATGCCGGGCTCGGGAACCCCGGAGGAGCTGATCGGTGCGGCCGGGATCGACGCCGCCCATATCGCCGCCGCCTGCCGCCGCCTGGCCGGCGCCGGCTGACCCACCTTCTCAGCCCGGACCGAGCGCCCTCAGCGGCGGGTGAGCCGCCAGGACAGGCTGACCCGCGGGACGGCGGTGCCCGCGGTTGCGGGCTTCGACACCGTCTGAGTCCCGACGCGGTAGGTCACCGTGCCGACCTGCTGGCCGGCGGCCAGCGGGGCGCGGAGGGGAACGTGGGCCACGTTGACCTTCACCGCCATTCCGGGCCAGCCGAGGAACACGGCCCCGCCTCCGGCCTGCACCGCCACCTCGTGGCCCCACGGGACGCTGATGCGGCCCACCTCGGAGGACGGCAGGCTCACGGCTATGGGCCGCAGCGCTGCGGCGGTGGCGTCGATCAGGCGCTGCCCGGAGGTGAGGGCCGCCTCCAGGATCGACGGGCCCCGCTGGCCCAGGACGGCGCCGATCACCAGCTGGTCCTTTCCCAGCACGGGGCGGTGGGCGGCGAAGAGGAAGCAGCCCCCGGCCTGGATGGTCGAGCCGGTCTTGATGCCGACGATGCCGGAGTGGCCGACCAGGAAGTCGTAGTTGTAGAGGGTCCCCGCCACCGGGAGGTCGACCGAGGCCTCCCCGACGATGGCGGCGAACACCGGGTTGGCCATGGCCCGCTCCGCCAGCACGACCTGGTCGGTGGCGTTGCTCCTCGACGCCGCGCTCAGCCCGGTCGAGTCGGAGTAGTGGGTGGCGGTCATGCCGAGCCGGGCCGCCTCGGCGTTCATCTTCTGCACGAAGGCGGCCTCCGAGCCGGCGTCCCAGCGGGCCAGCGCCACGGCGACGTTGTTGGCCGACGCCACCAGGGCCGCCTCCAGCGCCTGGTGCTCGGTGATCTGCTCCCCCGCCGCCACGCGCGCCACCGACTGGTTCTGGGCCACGCCGAAGGCGTAGCCGGCGACGTCCGCCGCCGTCATGGTGAGCGACGGCCCCTGCGAGCCCGACGCCAGGGGGTGGTCGGCCATGATCACGTAGGCGGTCATCACCTTGGTGAGGCTGGCCACCGGAACCGGCGCGCCCGAACCCGACGCCCCGAGGGTGCCCACGCCCGCCACCGCGACCGTCGCCTCACCACCCTTCGGCCACGGCAGCGCCGGCGGCGTTCCGGGCACGACGAACGTGGCGGGGGCGTCGCCCACGAACGACAGGGCGGGCACCGACCGGGTGAGCTGCACGACGGCACCGGCCACGGCCAGGACCAGCAGGACCAGCAGCACGATCAGCACGGCGCGCAGCGCGGGCAGCCGGCGCCGGCGCCGGCGGCCCCAGTCCAGCGAGTTGCGGCGGTCGAGGGTGCGCAGGGCCATCCTCCCAGTGAACCGCCTACTCGCCCATCAGAACGGGATCCCGGCTGGGATGACCCGTCGGCACGGCGCGGGCCGGGGTCACCGGGGCCGCCGCCCGCCGGGGCAGGAAGGCGGCGGGAATGAACCCCACGGCGGTCAGCACCAGCGCCAGGAGGAAGGTCTTGGCAAAAGAGTGGGCCAGGACGGGCGACACCTTGGTCAGCACCGCCGGCGACACGGACGACACGGCGTTGAGGGAGCTGGCCCCGGCCCGGAACCCGTGGGCGGCCAGCCCGCTGGTCATCTCCCGCTGCAGGGTCACCGCCATGACCGCCGTGCCGATCGATCCACCCACCCGCTGGATGATGTTGAGCGACGTGGTGGCGCGCGGGACCTGGGCGTGCTCGAGGCTCCCGTACGACGCCGCCATGGCGGGCATCATCGTGAAGCCGAACCCGATGCCGCGCACGAACAGGGCGCCGCAGAGGAACACGTACGAGGTGTGGGGGCCGACCTCGGCGAAGGCGGCCGTCCCCAGGCACATCACCGCCATCCCGCCGAGCACGACGCGCCCGGCCCCGATGCTGTCGGTGAGCCGCCCGGCCAGCGGCATGAACATGGCGCTGGCTATCCCCTGCGGCGCGAGCAGCAGTCCCGCCGCCAGGGCGCCCTGCCCGCGCACGATCTGGTAGTAGAGCGGCAGCAGGATCATGGCCCCGAACAGGGCGATGCCGAACATCAGCGATGTCCCCGCCCCGGCCGAGAAGCTGCGGTCCTTGAACAGCCGCATGTCGATCAGCGCCACCCCCGGCCGGCGCACCGACTGGAGGACGAACGCCACCAGGAGGGCGCACCCCACGCTCACGCCGATCACGGTCTGGGTCCCCCCGAACCCGCCGGACGAGCCGGCCTCGGACAGGCCGTAGACGATGAAGGCCAGGCCGGGAGACAGGAGAGCCAGGCCCCGGAGGTCGAGCCGCTGCCCGCGCGAGACGGTGGCCCGGGGCAGCAGCCGCACGGCCAGGAACAGGGCCACCGCCCCGATCGGGACGTTCACGTAGAAGATCCACCGCCAGCTGGCGTCCTGCACCAGCACCCCGCCCAGGACCGGACCGAGAATCGGGCCCAGCATCATGGGCACGCCGATGATGCTCATCACCCGGCCCATCCGGGCCGGGCCGGCCGCCTGGGCCATGATCGTCTGGCCCACCGGCATGATCATCCCCCCGCCGAATCCCTGCAGGACGCGGAACACGATCAGGCTGCTGATCGACCACGCCGCCCCGCACAGGGCCGAGCCGGCCAGGAACAGCACGGTGGAGGCGATCCACACCTGCTTGGCCCCGAAGCGCTCGATGGCCCAGCCGGTGAGCGGGATCACCGTCGAGAGGGAGAGCAGGTAGCCGGTGGCCACCCACTGGACGCTGGTCAGCGAGGCGTGCAGGTCCTTGCCCAACGCGTCGAGGGCCACGTTGACGATCGTGGTGTCGAGGATCGACATGATCGAGCCCAGGACGACGACCGACGCCAGGAGCATCAGCGGCCGGTCGAGCCCCGCCCCGCTCCGTCCGGCCTCCCGCGTCGCCGTGGTTGCCACCGCCGGAGTCTAAGAACCCCGGAACCTGGTGCCGACCACGAACGGGTCCAGGGACACGGGCGGGGCCGTCCCGAGGGCCAGCGCCGCCGCCGTGGAAGGCGACCTTGTAGGTGCCCCCGAAGGGGCCGGGGGAGAAGGTGGGCAGCCCGTAGGGCGAGGCCCCCTCCTCGCGCGGGCGGCGCTCGATGAAGATCGGCAGGGCCAGCGGGTCGCGGTCATCCCCGGCCCGGAAGTAGGCCACCTGCTCCAGGGTGGGCCGCAGGCGGAGCGGGATCCCGGCGGCGGCCGTGACCGAGCGGCTCCACGGCCCCGCCCGAGTCGCGGATCCCGGTCACCCGGCTCCCCTCCCGGAGCTCGGCTGCCGAGCAGGCCCGGAGAGCGGCCAGGCAGGAGTCGGCGGACAGCACCCCCGAGTCGGGCTCCCACAGGGCGGCTCCGCCCCATCCGCGACGGGCCGCGCGACCCGGACCGCTCGTGGCCCACGGCGGCCTGCTCCAGGACCACCACGTCCCGGCCGGGCGGACGGTACCGGAGGGGCCGACAAGAATGCCGCCATGACCCCCGAGGCGAAGACCCTGGCCGTCGACGTCGGTGGGACCGGGATCAAGGCCTCGGTCCTCGACGCCGCCGGGAAGCTGACGGCCGAGCGGGTGCGGGTGGCCACCACCTATCCGATGGAGCCCGGCCGTCTGGTCGACGTGATCACCGAGCTGGCCGGCCACCTGCCCGCGTACGACCGGGTGTCGATCGGCTTTCCCGGCGTCGTGCGGGAGGGCCACGTGCTGACCGCTCCCCACTTCGTGACCGAGAAGGGGCCCGGCACCAAGATCGTTCCCGCCCTCGAGCGGAGCTGGCGGGGCTACGACCTGGCCGGCGCGGTCGCGACCGGCCTCGGCAAGCCGGCCCGGGCGGCCAACGACGCCGACCTCCAGGGGGCGGCGGTGGTCACCGGCGAGGGACTGGAGCTGGTCGTCACCCTCGGCACCGGCGTCGGCACGGCTCTGTTCTACAAGGGCCGCCTGGCCGCCCACCTCGAGCTGGCCCACCACCCCTTCCGCCGCGACCAGACCTACAACGAGCAGCTCGGTGACGCCACCCGCCGCCGGATCGGCAAGCGGCGCTGGAACAAGCGCGTGCACCTGGCCATCCGCACGCTCTACGACCTCGTGGTCTACGACCACCTCTTCATCGGCGGCGGCAACTCCGGTCGGGTGTCCGAGCCGCTGGACGCCAACATCACCATCGTTGGCAACGAGGCCGGCATCCTCGGGGGCATCAAGCTGTGGGAACGCGAGGAGATGTAGCAGCGCTCAGGCGGCCGAGGTGACGCGCCGGGCGAACTCGACGGCGGCGCGCTCGATCAGCTCCTTGTCGTGGTCGAGGGTGGCGACGTGGAAGCTGCGCTCCAGGCTCACCCGCTCGACCGGGCCCGAGACCGACCCGGCCAGCCGCTCGCTGGCACCGGGTGGGACCACGTGGTCCTGGGGGCTGTTGAGGATCAGCACCGGGCAGCGGATGTCGGCCAGCCGGCCCTCGAGGTCGAGCATCGCCTCTCCGAGCGACAGCAGGCTGCGCACCGGCACCTGGTCGTAGCCGAGCTCGTCGGCGTCGGGGTCGGCGATGTCCCCGGCCACGCCGGGCATCAGCTCGATGCCCTGCGACAGCATGTCCTCGAGGCCCTTACGCAGGTCGTCGTCCGCCATGCCCACAGCCGCGTTGATCAGCACCAGGCCGGCCAGCTCGGGGTGGTGCGCCCCCACCCACGCCGCCAGCGTCCCGCCCATCGACAGGCCGGCCGCCACCACCCGCTCACACCGGCCGGCCAGGTCCCGGTAGGCGGCCTCCACCGCTCCCGACCAGTCGGCCCAGCCCGTGGTGGCCATGTCCTCCACGGTGGTGCCGTGGCCGGGCAGGCGGGGCAGCTCGACGGTGAAGCCGGCCGAGGCGAAGGCCTCGGCCAGGCCCCGCATCGACTGGGGGCAGCCGGTGAAGCCGTGGATCACCAGGGCGCCGGCGGGCCCGCCGGGAGCGGACCACGCCTCGGCGCCGGGAAGGACGGCGGGGCTCACGCCGGGGTGGGCTGGCGGGGCTCCATCCCCGCCGCCAGGTAGATGGCGTCGATCACGCGCATGTTGGCGATGGCGTCGTCGGGCCCGGTCGGCACGGCGGCGCCGTTCTCGACCGCGTCCACGAACGCCTCGAGCTGGTACTGGTAGGTGTGGTGGCCCCGCCCCCGCCACCGCCGGGTCCGGCCCCCGCTGCGCTGGGTGACGAGGTTGAAGAACTGCGGGGCGGTGGGGTTGAACACGTGCACGCTGCCGCTCTCCCCGATCACCCGGGCCGAGATGTCGAGCACGGTCCCGGACCACATCGAGGTGGTGATCCGGCCGCTGCTGCCGTCGGGAAAGCGGACGGAGGCCCGCACGTAGCGGTCGACGCCCGGGCGGCGCAGCCGGGCCTCGGCGCTCACCACCTCGGGCTCGGCGCCGGCCAGGGTGCGCGCCATGTGCACGGCGTAGCACCCGGCGTCCATCAGGGCGCCCCCGGCCAGGTGCGCCTGCCACCGGATGTCGTTGCGGGCGAACAGCGGGAAGCACATCGAGGTGCGGATCTCCCGGATCGGGCCCAGCTCGCCACTTCTCACGATCTCGACCAGCCGGGAGGCCAGGGGGTGGTACCGCCAGTGGAAGGCCTCCACGACGACCAGCCCGGTCTCGGCCGCCACCTTGGCGACCTCCTCGGCCTCGGCGGCGTTGGCCGTGAAGGGCTTCTCGCACAGGACGTGCTTGCCGGCCCGCAGGGCCCGCATCGTCCAGACCCCGTGCAGACCGTTGGGCAACGGGTTGTACACGGCGTCGATGTCGGGGTCGTCGATCAGCTGCTGGTACGACCCGTGCACGCGGGGGATGCCGTGCTTGGTGGCGAAGGCCTGCGCCTTGTCGCGCGAGCGCGCCGCCACGGCGGCGACCTCGGCCCCGGCCACGGCCCGCCCGGGCCGGACCAGCGCCATCGGGGCGATGCGGGCCGCGCCCAGGCAGCCGATCCGGACGGTCACGAGCCCGCCTGGGGCCGCATCGGGGGCAGGCCCAGCTTGCGGTGGTCCCACGACACGACCCGGTCGACGTTGAGCTTGATCACCACGCGCTTGTTCAGCATGGCCTCGACCATGGGCCGCATGTCCTCGCTGTAGGCGCCCGTGTAGCGCTCGAACACGCTCACCCCGAGCTCCCACATCCGCTTCGGGTCCTCGACGATCTCGGCCCGGCCCACCAGCTCGACCCCGCGCAGCTCGTCGTAGTAGTCCCCGTCCTCGATCATGCAGGTGATCGTGGGGTTGCGCCGCAGGTTCAAGACCTTCTGGCTCTTGGCCTTTGTCTCGAAGGCGAGCGCCCCCTCGAGGAACCCGTACCACATGGCCACGGCGTGGATGGTCCCGTCGTGGTTGATGCTGCAGAGACTGGCGGCGCGGCGGCCGGCCAGGAACTCGTCGATCTCGTCCGGGCCCATCTTGATGAGGTCCCGCTGCTTGACGCCGTGGCCCATGGCCCCTTGTTCCGACATATGGGCATGGTAGGGAACGGGGCGGGAGAACGCCGCTTCGCCCTCGGGCGTCAGCGGGTGGAGCGGGCGGGGATCAGCCGGCGAGCTGAACGAGGGCCCGGGACACCATGCGGCGGGCGTCCTCGGAGAGCATGGCCTTGGACCAGTAGAAGCCCTGGGCAAAGTCGCACCCGAGGTCCGACAGCCGGCCCAGCTGGTCGAGCGTCTCGACGCCCTCGGCCACCGCCTTCATCCCGAGCGTGTGGGCCAGGACCACGACGGCCTCGACGACGACGCTGTCGTGCTCGTCCCGGCACAGCCCGGCCACCAGGGTGCGGTCGATCTGCAGGTAGTGGACGCCGAGGCGGCGGAGCCGGCTGAGCGAGGAGAAGCCGGTGCCGAAGTTGTCGACGGCAATGCCGACCCCGAGGTCGCGCAGGGCCTCGACCGCCCGCACCGATGCGGGGGCCATGAGCGAGCTCTCAGTGAGCTCGACGGTCAACAGTTGGGCGGGAACGCCGTGCTCGGTCAGAGCCGACTCGACCGCACGGGGCAGGTGCTCGTCGACGACCTCCTGGGCGGACAGGTTCACCGACACGCCGACGTTGGCGTGGGGAGCCAGGTCCCGCCAGACGCCGACCTGGCGCACGGCCTCGTTGAGGACGAACTCGCCCAGCCGGCCGATCTCGGCGGTCTCGACCGCCAGGGCCAGGAAGTCCTTGGGCAGCAGCACGCCCCATGCGGGGTGGCGCCAGCGCACGAGCGCCTCGAAGCGGGAGAGGGCCCCGGTCGACAGGTCGAGCTGCGGCTGGTACCAGACCTCGAACTCCCCCCGCTCCAGCGCAGCCTCGATGGCCCCCGGCAGGAGCGCCTGGTCCCGGTTTCTCTCCATGGTTCGCCCTGAGCCCTCGATCCTGGTTCCCGGCGTGCGCCGAGAGGGTGTCCCTGGAGTTTTCGGCGTCCCGGAGACGCCCCTTTAGCCGGGAATCAGCGGATCTGGCGGCGAGCGCCGGGCAGGCCCCGGCGCCGGGCCCAGGGCGAGGAGTAGGCGCTCACCGCCGCCGCCGCCACTCCGACCTCGAGCAGCACGGTGGCCAGGTGGCCCACGCCGATCTCGTGGCCGATGAACCCGCCCAGGATCGAGCCGATCAGCCCGCACAGGATCGTGGCCACGGTCCCGATGGGCTGGGTCCCCGGCACCACCAGGCGGGCCAGGGCCCCGAAGAACAGCCCGACGATGGCGGTGCTGACGAGGGTCCACAGGGCCAGGCCGACCAGGGGCAGGACCACGAACAGGACCAGGAAGGCGACGAACAGGGCCAGGATCACCGCAGCACCTTTCCGGGCCGGGTGCCGGCTCCGTCCGGCGCCGGCTCTCCGTCCACCCGGATCGGGACCCCGTTGACCAGCACGTGGCTCATGCCCACCGGGGCATCCGCGGTGAGCCGCTCCCCGTCGGCCGGGAAGTCGCGCACCCGGCGGAGGGGCCCGGGCGCCACGGTGCCGGGATCGAACACGCACAGGTCGGCGGCCTTGCCCACCTCGACGGTGCCGCGGTCGGCGAGCCCGTAGACGGCGGCCGGCTCCCCGGTCAGCTTGTGGACCGCCCGCTCGAGGCCGATCACCCGCCGCTCGCGCACCCAGTTGCCGAGCAGGTCGGTGGCGAAGCAGGCGTCGCACAGCTGCGACACGTGGGCGCCCGAGTCGGCCAGACCGAGCAGGACGTTGTCCCGGGGCAAGAGCCAGGCGATCCCGTCGGGGTCGTCGTTGGCGAGCACCGACCAGAAGCGGGTGCGCAGCTCGTCCTCCAGGGACAGGTCCAGCACCACGTCCAGCGGGGTGCACCCCCGCTCCCCGGCCAGCTCGGTCACCGACCGGCCGACCAGGTCGGGGCGGGTCTCGGACTCGGCCACCGACAGCGAGGCCCAGTTGAACGGGAGGCCCCGCCGGCCCTGGGGGACGCCCAGCTCCGCCCACGCCGCCTCCCGCCACGCCGGGTCGCGGTAGGCCGCCATGCGGTCCTCCTTGGACACCCCCATCAGCTGCTTGAAGGCGTCGCGCATGTTCAGGGTGAACGGCTCGGCCAGGTTCATCTGGAACACGAGGGGACGGCACGACACCTGGGGCCACACCTCGACCCCCCGGGCCCGGGCGGCGTCGTTCTCCTCGATCACCTTCTCGTGGTACGGGTAGCCCTTGATCGTCAGCAGCGCCGTCCACGTGAACGGCCGGCCGATCTCGGTCTGCAGGGAGAACATGGTCTCGTTGGGGATGACCCCACCGGGCAGCAGGGCCACCACGCCCCGGCCGGCGTCGCGCACCGGGAGCAGGAGGGCGCGCAGCTCCTCGACGTCGGCCACACGCGACGGCACGGGGCGGCCGTGGTCTCCGTTGTGGGTCGGCGAGGCGCTGGACGCGAACCCGATGGCGCCGCCGGCCATGGCCTCGGCCACCACCTGCTGCATGCGCTCGAGCTCCTCGGCCGTGGCGGGCCGCTCGTAGGCGTCCTCCCCCATCACGTAGAGGCGCACGGCGGTGTGACCGACGTAGCAGCCGTAGTTGAGGGTGACGCCGCGCTGCTCGACGGCGTCCAGGTACTGGGGGAAGGTCTCGAAGTCGTCCCACGGCACCCCGACCGACAGCGTCTCGAAGCTCATGTCCTCGACGTGCTGCAGGGTCCGGGCCAGGAGCCCGACCCCGTCGCGGCGGATGGGGGCGATCGAGAACCCGCAGTTCCCCGCCACGACCGTGGTCACCCCGTGGAAGGCCGAGGGGGTGAGGCCCGGGTCCCAGAACACCTGGGCGTCGTAGTGGGTGTGGATGTCGATGAAGCCGGGGCTCACGACCTGCCCCGAGGCGTCGAGCTCCCGGCGGCCCCGCAGGCCGGTGCCGATCCCGGTGATCGTCCCGTCGGTGACGGCCACGTCGGCCGGGCGGCCCGGGGCTCCCGTGCCGTCGACCACCGTCCCGCCCCGGATCACGATGTCTGCGTCCATCCGGCCCTCCTCCGGGCCGGGCCTGCTCAGGCTCGGCCCTGCTCGCGCCAGCATGCCAGGATCGCGCCCATGACCAGGATCTCGAGATGATCAGGGGCGAAGGCAGCGCGTTGATCCCCGGCGTCACCGCCCAGGACGTGTTCGACTTCGTGCTGGACCCGGCGCAGTACACCCGGGCCGACACCAAGATGGTGTGGGTCACCAAGCTGGCGGACATCCCGAACGGGATGCTGGCCCGGGAGGACGGCAAGTTCCTCGGCCGCCTCCCGGGGTCGGTCGTGACCCGCTACGTGTGGGAGCCGCCGAACCACATCGACGTGACCCTGGAGCACGGGATCCCGGCCGAGCTGCACGCCTGGTTCGAGATCGAGGACCGGGAGGGCGGCGCCTTCATCCACCACGTCGAGACCATGTCCATGCCGGCGCCGTTCGGGTGGGCGTGGGACCGGGTGGCAGGAGGGTGGTTCGCCCGGTCGGTGGCGGCGGAGGTGGCCGAGATAGCCCGGCTCCTGGCCGCCGGAGAGCGGGGTCGGGGCGTTGCCGCCCACGACCCGGCCCCCATGGCGTAGGGGATCAGCCCCCGGCGGCGCGCTGCTGGCGCTCGGCGGCGTTGGCCTTGGTCCGGGCCTCCTCGGCCTTGGCCTCCTCCTTGGCGACGTCGGACTGGGCCGCGCCCTTCTCCTGCTGGGCCGACCCCTCCGAGCGCAGGCGGTCGTTGCCCACGACCGAGCCGGCCGCCTCCTTGAGGCCGCCCTTGACCCGCTCGGCGACGCCGCGGGCGCCGGCCTCCGGCCCGGACATTCCCGACATCTTCCGGGTGGCGGACTCACCGGAGCTGCGGCCCTGGCTGGCCTGCTGGCGCTTCTCCTTGGCCGCCGCCTCGACGCGCTTGGCGTCGGCTTTGACCTCGCGCCGGAACTCCTCCATGCGCTCGTCGGCCTTCTTCTGCTGCGCCTGGCCCTGGGTGCGGAGCTCGTCGCGGTCCAGGACCGTTCCCCAGAACTCCCTGGTCAGGCCCACGACCTTCTCCCCGAAGCTCGGGATCATCCGTGGCAGCATCTGGATAGTCGACATCGGTAACTCCACCGTCCTTTGCGTGATCGCTCGATTAGAGGAGGTTCCCGACTACCCCCGGCGGAAAACGCCGCCCGGCCGGTCATAGGTCACCGGTCCAGCTGCCCGCCCAGGTCCGCCGTGGCCCGGACCAGCGCCGGGCTGGGAGCAACTGCCACCGGTCGGGGCTCGTGGAGACGGCGGACCTCCTCGGGCAGAGAACCCCACTCGCCCCCGAAGCGATCCGCCGCCGCGGCCAGGCTTTCCCGGCCCGCCGGCGTGCGCGTCCCTCCCGCCATCACCTCCACGAGGAGCGGTCGGTAGGCGGGAGCGGGCGGCTCCTCCCCGACCAGCGCCAGCACGTCCCCGCCCCAGCCCGGGCCCCGCCACACCTGCTTGGCGCCGGGCCAGGTCTCCTTCCCCGGCGAGCGCTTGCGCACCGGGCGGCCGCCGAACTCAACGAGCTTGTAGACCGTGTCGATCACCGGGGCGTCCCCGGACACGCCGAGGTCGGAGCCCACCCCGAACCCGTCGATGGGAGCGCCCTCCGCCACCAGCTCGGCGATCCGGTCCTCGTCGAGCCCGCCCGACGCGATGACCCCCACCTCGGGGCACCCGGCGTCGTCGAGCCGGTCCCGGGCGTGGCGGGCCAGGGCGGCCAGGTCCCCGGAGTCCAGCCGCAGCGCCCGCAGGGTGACGCCGCCCTCCTGCGCCTCGCGGGCCACCGCCACGGCCCGCTCGATGCCCCGCCAGGGGTCGAAGGTGTCCACGAGGAGGACGGTCGCCGGCCCGAACAGGGCGGTGAAGGCCCGGAACGCATCCACCTCCCGGCGATGGGCCTGGACGAAGGAGTGGGCCATGGTCCCGCTGGCCGGGAGCCCGAACCGGCGGGCGCCCGCCACGTTGCTCGTGCTCTCCAGCCCGCAGATGCGCGCCGCCCGCACCAGATGGAGGGCGGCGTCGACCCCCTGGCACCGCCGCAGGGCGAACTCGGCCAGCGTCCGGTCCCCCGCCGCGTACCGGTAGCGCGCCGCCTTGCTGGCCAGGGTCGTCCCGGTGGTGACCAGGTTGAGGATCAGGGTCTCGACCAGCTGGGCCTCGACCATCGGGGCGGTGACCTCGAGGATCGGCTCCCCGGCGAACACCACCGTCCCCTCCGGCACCGCCCGCACCGACCCGGTGAAGCGCAGCCGGGCCAGCCGCTCCAGCGCCGGCGCGCCCAGCAGGTCGAGGCCCTCCAGACACGCCAGGTCGTCGTCGGTGAAGCGGAGGGCCTCGAGGTAGGCGAGCACCCCGTCCAGGCCGGCCGCCACGAGATAGCCCCGGGTCGGGGGCAGGGCGCGCACGAACAGGCTGAAGGTGGCGGTCGTCTCGGCCATGTCCTCGGCCACGTAGGCCGCCGCCATGGTCAGCTCGTAGAGGTCGGTGAGCAGGGCGGGAGACGACGGCGCCCAGGTCCAGTCCATCCCGGATCATCCCTCAGCCCCCGGCCGACTAGAAACCCCTCCCATGGCAGAGCGACGGGTGGCGATGGTGACGGGGGCCAGCAGGGGCATAGGACGCGCCGGCGCCCTGGCCCTGGCCGAGGCCGGCTTCGACGTGGTCGTGACCGGGCGGACGGTCCACGAGGGTGAGGGACGCGAGGGGGACGTGGTCCTCCCCGGCAGCCTCGAGAAGACCGCGGCGGAGATCGGGGAACGGGGCCAGCAGGCCATCGGGGTCCCGATGGACGTCACCGACCGGACGTCGGTGCGGGCCGCGTTCGACCGCGCCATGGCGGAGTGGGGCCGGATCGACGTGCTCGTCAACAACGCGCCCTACTCGGGGCCCGGCTACGAGGCCCGCATCCTCGACATCGACCCCGACATCGCCATCCGGATGGCCGAGGCCAACTACGTCAACCAGCTGATCCTGGCCCAGCTGGCCCTCCCGGGGATGCTCGAGTCCGGCGCCGGCACGATCATCAACCTCGGCTCGGGATCGGCGCTGGTGCGCCCGCCCGCGCCCGCCGGCGAGGGGGGATGGAGCCTGGCCTACTGCGCCACCAAGGCCGCCCTCCACCAGGTGGCCGTGCTCGTCGACGTGGAGTTCCGGGACCAGGGCATCCGCGCCTTCACCCTCGAGCCGGGCTTCACCATCACCGAGCGGGCCATCGCCCTCGGACGGTCGGGGCCGTACGAGTCGCACTTTGCCGGGGACCCGCCGGAGGTGGCGGGAGCGGTCATCGGCTGGCTGGCCACGTCGGCGGACGCCGACCGCTTCCTCGGGCGGATCGTGCACGCCCAGGCGGCCTGCGCCAAGAACAACCTGCTGCCGGGATGGCCCCCGCCCGGCCGGGACGCCTGATCGGCCGCGCCTACGTCATGCGGCCGTAGGCGGCGCCCGAGTACGCCGTCTCGGAGTGCTGGGTGTTGTCGAGACCCTCGTCCTCCTCGGCGGGTGACACGCGCAGTCGCATGACCGCGTTCACCGCCTTGCCCACGGCAAAGGTGGCGCCGAAGGCGTAGGCCATGGTCACGACGGAGGCGAGGGACTGCTGGCCGAGGAGGTGCAGCCCCCCGCCCGAACCCAGCCCGTCGTGCCCGGCCGGGTTGATGGCCGCGGCGGCGAAGACCCCCAGCAGCAGCATCCCCACCAGCCCGCCGACGCCGTGCACCGCCAGCACGTCGAGGGAGTCGTCATAGCCGAGCCGGAACTTGGCCTGCACCGCCAGCACGCAGATGATCCCGGCGGCCAGCCCGATCCCGATGGAGGGCAGGGTGCCGACGAACCCGGCGCACGGCGTGATCGCCACCATCCCCGCCACCGCCCCCGACGCGGCCCCGAGGGTCGTGGCGTGGCCGCCCCGGACCCGCTCGACCGCCACCCAGCCCATGAGGCCGGCGGCGGCGGCCAGCTGGGTGTTCATGAACGCCTGGGCGGCCACCGAGTTGGCGCCCAGGGCCGAGCCGGCGTTGAACCCGAACCAGCCGAACCACAGGACCCCCGCCCCCATCATCGTGAGGGGAAGGGAGTGGGGACTCATCAGCTCGGGCCACCCCCGCCGGCGCCCCACCACCAGGGCGGCGGCCAGGGCCGAGAAGCCGGAGTTGATCTCCACCACCGTCCCGCCGGCGAAGTCCAGCACGCCGCGGTGGTAGAGCCACCCGCCCGGGCTGAACGCCCAGTGGGCGATCGGGGCGTACACGACCAACGACCACACGGAGATGAACACGACGAACGCCGGAAACCGCAACCGGTCGGCGGTGGCCCCGGTGATGAGGGCGGCGGTGATGACGGCGAACATCATCTGGAAGGCCACGAACGCCAACGGCGGGATGGTGAGCTGGAAGCCCGGGACGCCGGCTCCGATGTGGCGGAGGCCAACCATGCTCAGGTTCCCGATCAACCCGCCCCCGGCGTCGGGCCCGAAGGCCAGGCTGAACCCGAACAGCACCCAGAGCACGCTCACCACGCCGATGCACGTGAACGACTGCATCATCATGCCGAGCACGTGCTTGGCCCGGACCATCCCGCCGTAGAACAGGGCCAGCCCCGGGGTCATGAACAGCACCAGCGCCGTCGACCCGAGGACCCACGCCGTGTCCCCTCCGCTCATCCGTCCCACCGGGATGTGTTAGCCGACGATCACGTCCTTGCGAAAACGACGCAACGGGCCGCCGGGCCCACTCCCGAAGGAGGGACCACGGCGGCCCGGCGGATGACCCGCGGGGGGACGGGTCAGACCTGCTGCGGCTCAGAGCCAGGCGTCGGCGTTCCAGGAGGAGCCGTTCCAGCTCGACCCGTTCCAGGAGGAGCCGTTCCAGCTGCTCCCGTTCCAGCTGCTCCCGTTCCAGGAGGAGCCGTTCCACGAGCTGCCGTTCCAGGAGCTGCCGTTCCAGGAGGAGCCGTTCCAGACCATCCCGTTCCAGGACGAGCCGTTCCAGCTGGAGCCGTTCCACGAGCTGCCGTTCCACGAGCTGCCGTTCCAGCTGCTCCCGTTCCAGCTGCTCCCGTTCCAGGACGAGCCGTTCCAGCTGCTGCCGTTCCAGGAGGAGCCGTTGAACGAGCCGCCGTTCCAGCTCGACCCGTTCCAGGAGGAGCCGTTCCAACTCGAGCCGTTCCAGCTGCTCCCGTTCCACGAGCTGCCGTTCCAGGAGCTGCCCAGGTCCTGGACCGAGCCGGGGGTGGCGGACTCGGCGGCGGCGGCGGCGGTCTGGTCGTAGACCAGCTTGGGGCCGGTGGCGGCGTAGTAGGCGTTCAAGAAGCCGTGGCCCTCGACCAGGGGGTTGCCGAGCTCGGCGGGCATGGCGTTGCCGAGCAGGCGCCCCTTGATCTCATCGGGGCTGGCCGTGGGGTTGGCCGAACTGACCAGGGCGGCGGCCCCCGAGGTGATCGCAGCGGCGAAGCTGGTTCCCGAGCCCACGAAGTTGGCCTTGCCCACCACCGCTGTCGGGTTGGTGGCATAGATGGTCGAGCCGGGATCGGCCAGGCTGATCACCGAGCGGCCCGGGGCCACCAGGTCGGGCTTCATCCAGCCGTCGAACTGGGTCGGGCCGACCGAGGAGAACGGGCAGGCCGCCCAGTTGGCCGGGTTGGGGCTGGCGTTGTCGGCGTAGGCGCCGACGGTGATGGCCAGGGGGTCGTCGCCGGGCGAGGTGATGGTGCCGTTGAACGGCCCGGAGTTGCCCGCCGAGACCACGACTGTGATCCCGGCGTTCCACGCCGCCTCGACGGCCTGGTCGAGCGGCTCGGTGGCCGTGGGACCGGTCGGCATGGCCCCCAGCGAGAGGTTCAAGACGTTGATGGCGTACTTGCGCTGGTTCTTGACGGCGAAGCCGATGCCCTGGACGATCGTGGAGATCGTGCTGGCCCCGGTGGCCCCGGCCACCTTGATCGACACCAGCTTGGCGCCGGGCGCCTCACCGGGGTACTGGCCCCCCGAGGCCGCCCCGTTGCCGGCGATGAGGCCGGCCACGAAGGTGCCGTGGCCGAACTCGTCGGTCCAGGGCGAGCCGTTGCCGTTGACGGTGAGGTCCACGCCGGCGCGCTCACGGCCGGAGAAGTCCTTGAGGGAGCCGTTGATGCCGGTGTCGAGCACCGCCACGGTGGCGTTGGCGCCGGTGATGCCGGCCCTGGCGGCCTGGTCGGCCCCGGTGTCCTGGGTGAAGTAGCCGCTCGGGGGCGAGAAGGTGGTGGTGTCCGGGCAGCTGGCCGCGGCGTTGGCGGAGGGGGCGGCCTGGAAGGCCACCGGCTCGTCGGGGGTGACGGTGACGCCGTCGGCGCTGAGCTCGTCGACCCAGTGCTTGGGCAGGCTGAGCGCCACCCCGTTGATCACGTCGAGGGACTTGGCCCCGAGCCCCTTGGGCAGCTTGGCCACCACGTCGGCCGCCGTCATGTCGGCGGGCAGCTGGACGATCACCGCCTCGGGGGGACCGGCCTGGTCGGCGGCGGATCCGGCATCGCCGGCGGCGGCCAGGGTGGCGCCGGGATCGGCGCCCGGGTGGCTCTTCGGCGGCTTGGCGGCCGCCCAGGCCGGCGTGACCGCCAGCACCGAGAGCCCGCCGGCTGCGGCCGCCGCCGCCCAACGGGTTCCCCGGCGGCCCCACGACACTCCACGCTTGCTGTTCATGGGGAGATGAACGGGTGTCCGGAAGACCGCCTTGAGAACACGGCGGGACAATCGGTCTTCGGTCGCAGCCGGCCTCCCCGGCAGGGGACCAAAGGTCCCACCGGAGGTCAGACTCCGGCTCTCGGACCGGGCCGGGGCACCCTGCGGCAGGCGTCCCTAACCTGCGCCCCGTGCCGACGACGGATGGGAAGCAGGGAAGGGGACGCCCGGGCCTGAGCCTGGACGGGGCCACGGTCGTGATCACCGGGGCGTCGAGGGGGATCGGGCGGGCCGTGGCCGTGCAGGCGGCCAGGCGGGGGGCCCGGGTGGGGCTGATCGCCCGCTCGGCGGCCGACCTCGAGAAGGTGCGGGGCGAGATCGGCGGCACCAGCGCCACGGCCCCGGCCGACGTGGCCGACAGGGACCAGGTCGGGGCCGCCATCAGGTCGCTGGAGGAGGCGCTGGGCCCGACCGACGTCCTGGTGGCCAACGCCGGGATCGGCGCCTATGGCGCATTTTCCGACATTCCGGTCGACGAGGTCGAGCGGCTGGTCCGGGTCAACCTCCTCGGGACCGTCTATCCCCTGAAGGCGGTGCTGCCGGGGATGCTCGAGAGGGGCCGGGGCCACCTGGTGGTGGTCTCCTCCGTGGCGGGAAGGTTCGGGTCACCGTTCGAGGCCGCCTACGCCGCCACCAAGTTCGGCCAGACCGGCCTGGCCGAGGCCATGTCCGTCGAGCTGGAGGCCCGGGGCGTCGGGGTGTCGATCGTCAATCCGGGCGTGGTCGACACCGACTTCTTCGCGACCCGGGGCCACGCCTACGACCGGCCCTTCCCGAAGCCGATCTCCGCCGACCGGGTGGCGGCGGCGGTGGTCGGGGCGGTGGAGTCGGGCCGGCGGGAGGTCTTCGTCCCCCGCTGGTTCAAGTACGCCCTGGCGGTGCGCCACCTCTCCCCCGGTCTCTACGCCCGCGGAACCCGACGGAGCTTCAAGGACCAGCTGTGAGGGTCGGGGTGGGGCTGCCCATGAAGGCGCTGCCCCGGGACGAGCTGGTGACCTTCGCCCGCAAGGTCGAGGACGGGCCGTTCGACAGCATCAGCCTGGGCCAGCGCCTGACCTTCGAGAGCAACGACCCGATGATTGCCCTCACGTTCGTGGCCGCCATCACCGAGCGGATCCGCCTGCTGACGTCGGTGCTGTGCCTGCCCTTCCACAAGGAGGGGGTCACGGCCCAGCAGGCCGCCACCCTCGACCGGCTGTCGCTCGGCCGCTTCAGCTTCGGGGTGGGGCTGGGGGGCCGTCCCGCCGACTTTGCCGTGGCGCCCGCCGAGTGGGCGGGGCGGGGCCGGCGCTTCGAGGAGCAGCTCCTGGCGATGAAGCGGGCCTGGCGGGGCGAGGCTCCGTTCCCGGGCACCGAGCCCGTCGGCCCCTCACCGCTCACACCCGGAGGGCCCGAGCTCATCGTGGGCGGGATGGCCCCGGCCGCCCTCGAGCGGGCGGGACGGGTGGCCGACGGCATCCGCAGCTTCAGCTTCTCGACCGACGTGCGCCAGCACCTCGACCGCCTGGCCGTCACCGCGGCGGCGTGGGAACAGGCGGGCCGGGAGGGACGCCCCCGGTTGATCACCGCCACCCACTTTGCCCTCGGGCCCGACGCCCGGCAGTCCTACGAGGAGCACGTCCAGCGGTACTACGGCTATTCCGCCGAGCTGATGGCCGAGGCGCTCTCGGGTGATGCGCCCACGTCACCCGACGCCATCCGGGCCACCATCCGCCGCTTCGCCGACGCAGGGGTCGACGAGCTGGTGTTCACCGCCACCACGTCGGACACCATGGACTCCCTCGACCGGCTGGCGCAGGCGGTGGCCGGCGCCTGACGGCGCCCCCCTGGCCGGGGCCGGTCAGTGGCGGTGACGGTGGCTGCCGCTGCCGACGGTCGACGATGTCGAAGACGTTGACGAGGTCGAAGACGTTGACGAGGTCGAAGACGTTGACGAGGTCGAAGACGTTGACGAGGTCGAAGACGTCGACGACCTCGAGGACGTCGACGAGCCCGATGAGGTCGTAGAGGTCGTCGGGGCGCGCACCGGTCGCGCCGTGGTGCTCGTGGGTGCGGCGGCCGACGTCGACGTGGTGGTCGGACGGTGCCGGCGGGCCTGGGTGGTCGACGTGGTGGTTGGGGCCACCGTCGTCGAGGTCGTCGACGTCACCGGGTGACGGCGGTGGTGCGAGCCCGACCGGGTCGTGGCGGTCGTGTCACCCGCTCCGGTGGTCGAGGTCGGGGTCGGGCCCCCGGTGGTGCTGGTCGGGCCCGCTCCGGGGTGCTGGCGATGGTGCCGGGAGGGGCCGGTGGGAGTGGTCTGGTCGGGCGCCCCGGGATGGGGCTTCCTGACCCCCTTGGCCGGCTCGTTCCTGGCCGGGGTGCTCTTGGCCGGGGTGCTCTTGGGCGGGGCGTGCCGGGCCGGATGGGCCCCGGCCCCGCCCGCCACCACCGGCAGGCCCGGGCCCGAGCTCGACACGTCGGGGATCTCCGGCCGGGTGGCCCCCACGAATGCGGGGCTGAAGCCGGCCACCGGCTCGATCCTGACCACGGCCCCGGTGTGCGGGGCGTCGATCATCTTCCCGGCCCCGACGTAGATCCCCACGTGCTCCACGCCGCGCGGACCGGACCCGAAGAACACGAGGTCTCCGGCGTACAGCTCGGCTCCCGCCGGCAGACGGGGACCGGCGTCGTACTGGGACTGGGCCACCCGGGGCATGTCGATGCCCGCCTCGGCCATGACCCACTGCACCAGACCGGAGCAGTCGAAGCCGACCTTGGGGTTCTCCCCGCCCCACACGTAGGGCGTGCCGAGGAAGGCCTCGGCATCGTGGACGATCACCGAGCCGAGGCCGATGCTCCCCGACGCCGTCGGCTCCTCACCGGCCCGGGCCTGGTACTGCCCGGCGAGGGCCAGCACGGCCGACACGTAGGCGGCGGAGTGGTTGTAGGCGAACACGGCGCCGTAGAGGCCCGCCGGGCTGCCGGCGCCGTCGGCGCACAGGAGCCGGGCCGCCGACCAGATGGCGTCAGGCGAGTCGTACGGGGAGGGCGGGGCCGCGCCCCCCGGGGCCACGACGCCGTAGGCGGCGAACGTCCACGGCAGGAACTGCATCGGCCCCTCGGCCCCGGCGTAGTTGGCGCCCGAGTGCACGCCGGGCAGCGAGGACTGGCCGTTGTCGCTCTCGACCGTGCCGATGGCGGCCAGCACCGCCCAGGACAGACCGGGGCAGGTGGTGGATGCCTCCTCGTACCAGGAGAGGTAGTCGTCCGGTATCCCGGTCAGATGGGCGGGAGCCGAGGCGGGCCGGGGCGGCGGCGCCGGGGCGGGCGTGCCGGCCGGAGCCGGAGCGGGGCTCGGAGGAGGCGGCGGGGCCGGCGGGAGATGGGTCATCAGGCCGTCGACGTCCTCCACCTTCCACCCCGAGCCGT
>DASUHN010000227.1 GCA_036273495.1 Acidimicrobiales bacterium
AGGGGAGCGCCGACCCGGACGCCTGGGCCAGCGGGCCGAAGGGATAGCGCGCCAACACCGCGGCCAGGGCGGCGGTGGCAGCGGCGTGGTCGGCGCCGCCCGACCCGCCCGCCCCGGCCTGGCGACGCGCCGCGTCGGACGCGGCCAGAGTGGCGGCGTCGGCCGAGCGCTGGCGCTCCGCCGCGGCCTGGGCGGCGGAGACGAGGACGTCGAGCGCCTGCTGTTGAGCCTGGAGCCGGGACTGGTCCGCATGCAGCCCGGTGAGCGACCGGTCGTAGGCGGCCTCCGCCGAGGCGAAGCTCCGGCTCTCGGCCGCGTAGCGAGCGACCAGACGATCGGCGGCGGACGCGGCGACGTCGACGAACGGTGTCGGGGCCTCGGCCGGCGCCCCGTCCAGAGGCGTGTCGTGCATGTACGCCTGCACGGCCATCCCCACGACCGCGGCGCGCATGCGCCGGTATTCCGAGACGGCTGCGCTGTGGGCCAGCTCGGCCTCGACCAGCGACGACTGGACCCGGTCGACGCGGTCGGACAGCTCGGCGATCTGCATCAGCACCGCCGACTCCTGGGCCGCCAGTGACGCCGCGTCCTGGGCGCCGCCCGCGAGGGCCGGAGAGCCTGGAGGTGCGGGCGCGGTGGCCGCTCCGGCGTCGGGAGCCGGCGCCGTGGCGGCAATGACGGCGACGAGCACGGCCAGCATGGCCCCGACCAGGCCCGGCCCGCGCCGCGCCCGGCCCCGATTCCCGGTCCGGCGGGTGGCCATGAGTAGCTTTATCGGTATTCAGGCGATTTCTCTGTAACGGCCGATGGCCGCGACCGGGCGGCGACGCGGAAGCGAGGGAGCGATGAGGGTCGGGGTCCTGACCGGTGGCGGGGACTGTCCCGGTCTCAACGCGGTGATACGCGCCGTGGTGCGCAAGGGGGAGACGCACTACGGGGACCAGCTCCTGGGCTTCGCCGACGGCTGGCGGGGCGTGGTGGAGGGCCGGACCCTCCCCCTGGACGTGGAGCGGTGCCGGGGCATCCTGCCCCGGGGGGGGACCATCCTCGGGACCTCCCGGACCAACCCCTACAAGATCGAGGACGGCGTCCGGCAGGCGCTGGCGACGCTCGAGGCCAACCGGGTCGACGCCCTGGTGGCCATCGGAGGTGAAGACACTCTCGGTGTGGCCCACAAGCTCGGCTCCGAGGGGGTCTCAGTGGTCGGAGTACCGAAGACCATCGACAACGACCTCTCGGCCACCGAGGTGACCTTCGGCTTCCACACCGCCGTCCAGATCGCCACCGACGCCATCGACCGCCTCCACACCACGGCGGAGTCCCACGACCGGGTGATCGTGTGCGAGGTGATGGGACGACACGCCGGATGGATCGCGACCTACGCCGGAATTGCCGGCGGCGCGGCCGAGATCATCATCCCCGAGGAGCCCTTCGACATCGAGATGATCTGCACCAAGCTCCAGGAGCGGCACCGGAAGGGTCGGTTCGCGTCCATCGTCGTGGTGGCCGAGGGAGCCCGGCCCCTCGAGGGGACCATGTCCCTGGTGTCGGGCGAGGTCGACCAGTTCGGCCACGAGCGCCTGGGCGGGATCGCCACCAGCCTGGCCGAGGAGATCCAGCGCCGCACCGGGTTCGAGTCGCGCGTCACCATCCTGGGACACGTCCAGCGGGGCGGAACGCCAACGGCGTTCGACCGGGTGCTGGCCACCCGGTTCGGGATAGCCGCCATCGACGCCGTTCACGACGGGGCCTTCGGACAGATGGTGGCCCTGCGGGCCGACCACATCGAGCGGGTGCCCCTGGCGGAGGCGGTGACGGAGCTCAAGACCGTCGACCCGACGCTCTACCACGGCGTGGCCGACGTCTTCTTCGGCTGACCGTCCGGCCGGTCAGGCCCCCGCCGCCCGAAGCAGCTCGACCAGGTCCGCGGCGATGGTGGGGGAGGCGGCCACCGCCATCTCGTCCGACGGCGATCCGCCGGTCAGATCTCCCGTCCAGGCGCCGGCCTCGGCCGCCACGAGCACGCCGGCCGCCCGGTCCCAGTGGTGGGTGCCCGACTCGAAGTAGGCGTCGAGGCGTCCGGCGCCGACCCAGCAGAGATCGAGGGCCGCCGACCCGGCCCGCCGGATGTCCCGCACCACGGGGAGCACACCCGCCACGATCCCGCCCTGCCGGGCCCGCGTGCCCGAGTCGTAGGCGAACCCGGTGCCGACCAACGCCGAGGCCAGGTCCGTTGGGGCGCGCACCGTCAGCCGCCTGGTGCCGAGCCACGAGCCGGCCCCCTTCTCGGCGGTGAACGTCTCGTCCCGCAGCGGGTCGTGGACGACCCCGGCAACCACCACACCGTCCACCTCGGCGGCCACCGACACGGAGAAGGCGGGAAACCCGTACAGGAAGTTGACGGTGCCGTCGAGCGGGTCGACGACCCATCGCACCCGGGACCGCCCCGCCGTGGTCCCGCCCTCCTCCCCGAGCACAGCGTCGTCGGGACGACGTTCCCGCAGGGTCCTGACGACGAGGGCCTCGCTGGCCCGGTCGAGGTCGCTCACCGGATCGGTCGGTGTGGACTTGGACTCGACCAGGGTGGCCCCCGACGCCAAACCGTCCAGCAGGAGGCGGCCGGCGGCCCGGGCCGCCTCGACCGCCAGGGCCAGCAGCTCTCCCGCGGCCGGCTCATCCACCTCGTCGCCGGGCCGCTCCACCCGGCGAAGCTATAGCGTGCATGCGGCATCGGGGGAGGCTTCGGAGGCCGGGTATGCGCGACTTCTCGGAGAAGGTGGCGGTGGTCACTGGCGGCGCCAGCGGCATCGGGGAGGGCCTGGCCGAGGCTCTGCTCGGAGCGGGCGCGACCGTCGTCCTGGCCGACATCGAGGCCGGCGTCCTCGACGACACCGTGAAGCGGCTGGGGGAGCTCGGCCCGGTCTCGGCTGTCGTCACCGACGTGTCGAACCCGGACTCGGTCGAGGCATGCGCCCGCCACGTGTACGAGACCCACGGCGTGTGCCACCTGCTGTTCAACAACGCCGGGGTGGGCGGAGGCGGGGTGGCCAAGCCGTGGAACTGGACGCCCAACGACTGGAAGTGGTGCTTCGGCGTCAACGTCTTCGGCGTCGGATACTGCGTGGCGTCGTTTGTGCCGCGCATGATCGCCGGCGGTCAGGAGGGGTGGATCGTCAACACGTCCTCGACCGACGGGGGCTTCCAACCCCTCCCCGACCTGGGCGTGTACGCCTCATCGAAGGCGGCGCTGACCTCGTACACCGAGTGCCTGGCCAATGCGCTGATCAACGAGGGGACCCAGCTGCGGGCGGCGGTCTTCTATCCGGGAGGAGACGGGCTCCTCGAGACGCGGCTGTGGAACAGCGGACGCAACCGGCCCCCGGAGCTGGCTCGCGAGCATCCGCACGTCGACCAGCAATGGGACTACCAGGAGGTGAAGGGCCGCATCCTGTCGTCCGGAGGCAAGGTCGCCGATCTGGTGGGCCAGGGCCGGATCGTCCTCGACGGCATCAGGGCGGGTCGTTTCGTCATCGGACTCGACACGGCATCGGGTGCAGAGCTGCTGCGCGAGCGGGCCGAGCGCACCGGGCGCGGGGAGCTTCCCACGGTCCAGCGCGGCGGCGTGTTTGACTGAGGACGCCTGATTCAGGTGAGGTCCGCTCAAGTGGGAAGCGCGAGGGAAGGTTCTCGATGAAGCACTACGTGGTCATCTCGGCGGACTGCCACGCCGGCCCGGACTCGCCCGTGTACCGGGAGTATGTGGATCCCGCCTACCGGGACGAGTTCGACGACGAGCTGGCGGAACGGCAGCGGATGCTCGAGCAACGCCGGGCCGAGGCCGGTGCCTCCCCGTTCGTCGGAGACGACGAGTTCAAGGAGGAGTGGTTCGGGGTCGACGACGAGGGCAACAGCCTCCACGAGCTCGGCCTGCGGGGCGGGTGGGACGCCGCGACCCGGGACAAGGAGCTGGACGCCGACGGGGTGTGCGGGGAGGTGGTCTTCCCCGGCCCGGACGCCGTCACCGGAACGATGGGCGCGCCGTTCGGAGCCGGATTCAACCCGGTGGCCACGCGCAGCCCCGCTCACCTGCTGGCGGGCGCGCGCGCCTACAACCGGTGGGCGGCGGAGCTGTGCAGGGAGAGCCCGGAGCGGCGGCGGGGGCTGATCGTGGCCCCGTTCCTCGGTGACCTCGACGGCGCCATCGCCGAGATCAGGCGGGCGCATTCCGAGGGCCTGACGGGGGGGATCATCATCCCGCCGCGGTGGATGGGGCACGAGTCCTACACCAGCTACCGGTACGACCCGGTCTGGGCCGTGTGCGAGGAGCTGTCGTTGCCGGTGCACTGCCATTCCGGACCGGCCCCCCAGGAGGACTACGGGGACGTGCGCGGGTGGATGAGCGTCTACGGCTACGAGACGATCTTCTTCACCGCCCGTCCCCTGTGGTTCATGCTCCTCACCGGGGTCTTCGAGCGCTTCCCGCGGCTGCGCATGGCCGTGACCGAGGCCGGGAGCTACTGGGTGCCCGACATGCTGTGGCGGATGGACATGATGGCCACCCGCGAGCACGGCATGCGCAAGATGGTCGACACCCGGGGGATCCTCAGCATGCTCCCGAGCGAGTACTTCGACCGGAACTGCGCCATCGGCTCTTCGAACACCCGGCGCCGCGAGCTCGGACGCCGCTACGAGATCGGTGTCGGCAACATCATGTGGGGAAACGACTTCCCCCACCCGGAGGGGACCTGGCCCTACACCCGGGCCTTCCTGAAGGAGCGGTTCGCGGACATCCCCATCGACGAGACGGCGCTGATCCTGGGGGAGAACCAGGCCGAGTTCTACCGGTTCGACCTGGCCGCCCTGCAGCCGATCGCGGACCGCATCGGCCCGACGCCCGAGGACCTGGACCAGGACCACGAGGCGGCGGTGGCCCGGTGGGAGCCGTTCAGGCGGGCCGGACGGCCCTGGCTCACCGGCGAGGAGGCGGGGGCCCTGCTCACCGACGCCGCCGACGCCGTCAACCGGGCCGACTGGCACGAGAGCCACGGCAGCCCCGGGTCGCCCGCCAGCCGCCCCGGCCGGGAGGCCTGACGTGGACCGCTACACGGTGATCTCCGCCGACTGCCACGCCGGCGCCCCCCTGCGGGACTACAAGGAGTTCCTCGAGAGCCGCTACCACGAGGACTTCGAGGGCTGGGCGGCCGGTTTCGTCAACCCCTTCGCCGATCTCGAGCGACCCGATGCCGACCGCAGCTGGAACAGCGAGCGCCGGCGCAACGAGCTCGAGGAGGACGGGATCGTGGGGGAGGTGATCTACCCGAACACCGTTCCGCCGTTCTTCCCGAAGGGCGGCCTCACGGCTCTCTGCCCCGGCCCCGACGAGTTCGAGCACCGGCTGGCGGGCCTGCGCGCCCACAACCGCTGGCTGGCCGCCTTCTGCGCCGAGCTACCCGACCGGCGGGCCGGCATCGGCCAGATCCTGCTCAACGACGTCGAGGAGGCGGTGCGCGACGTCCGGTGGATCGCGGACAACGGCCTGCGGGGCGGGATCCTCCTGCCGGGAATGCCGCCCGACGCCCCCGTGCCGCCTCTGCACGCTCCGGTGTACGACCCCGTCTGGCGCGCCTGCGAGGAGCGGGGCGTGGTCATCAACGCCCACGGGGGCAGCGCGTCGCCCGACTACGGGGACTGGCCGGCGTCCCAGCTGCTGTGGCTCATGGAGACGACCTGGTTCTCCCACCGCCCCCTGTGGTCGATCATCCTGTCGGGGGTCTTCGACCGGTTCCCCGGCCTGCGGCTGGTCCTGGCCGAGCAGGGCAGCGGATGGGTGCGAGCCGCACTTGACGCCATGGACCAGCACTACCGCAGCATGTCGGGAGGCGGTATCGGAGAGCTGCGCACGGTCGGTCGCCACGGCCTGGAGCGCATGCCCAGCGAGTACTGGCACTCGAACTGCTACGTGGCCGCCAGCTTCATGCACCCGGCCGACTGCGCCCGGCGGGACCTGATCGGCTCCGACAGGATCATGTGGGGCTCGGACTACCCGCACCTCGAGGGGACCTATCCGTTCTCCCGGGAGGGGATGAGCCTCACCTTTGCCGGCCTCGCCCCCGACGAGGCCCAGGCCCTGTTGGGGGGCACGGCCGCCCTGGTCTACGGCTTCGATCTCGACGCTCTGGCGCCCGTGGCCGCCCGGTGCGGACCGGGCGTGGACCAGGTGGCGGCCGGGCTGAAAGCCGTGCCGGAGGGGGCCACCAGCCTGGCGTTCCGGGAGCGCCCGCCGCTCAACGTCTGAGTCGGCAGGGGCCGGGCGGGAGGGTCACTGCCCGTAGATCCACTTCCGGGACGAGTTCGGGAACAGCTCGATCAGCTGCCCGTCGGGGTCCCGGAGGAACACGGCGGTGCCGATGTGGGTGTCGGCCAGGACCTCGCCCCCCAGCTCCTCGACCCGGGCGGTGACGGCGTCCACGTCGTCGACGCTGAAGGACAGGTGGGTGAGGCCGGGCTGATTGACGACCCGTTCGGCGGCGGGGGGATTCCCGGGGCGGCGGAACTCCATCAGCTCGAGGATGAACCCGTCCTTGCGCAGGTAGGCGGCGCGCAGGCCCACCGGGGCGGGGACCCGGAGGAGGCGGTCCGACGGCGTGTCGGGGACCTCGATCTCGTTCAGCGCCTCGAATCCGAACAGCTCGACATAGAAGCGCCGGGAGCGCTCCAGATCGGTCACGCAGTGGCCGACGTGCCCGAACGACGTGGTCGTGCCCACGGCTCCTACGCTAACCCGGTGCGGGCCTTCAATCCCTTCGACGCCGCCCAGGCGCAGAACGCCGATCCGATCCTGGCCGAGCTGCGCCGGGAGACCCCGGTGGCCCTCATCGGGGAGGGCATGTACTACGTCACCCGTCACGCCGAGTGCCGCGAGGTGCTCCGGGACTCCTCCCGGTTCACCAACGCCCAGGGCTTCAAGGCCCCGGGGGTCGTGATCCTGCCCGAGGAGCGCCTCCTCGGGGAGCTGGACCCGCCCCACCACGCCCGCGTGCGCCGGGTCATGGTCACCGCCCTCACCCCGACCATCGTCCGCAGCGCCGAGGGGTTCATCGGGGAGGAGGCCGACCGGCTGCTGGCCGGGGTGGCCGGGCCCACCGCCGACCTGGTGCCGTCGTTCACCGTGCCCCTGCCCAACCGGGTAACCGTGCACCTCCTCGGGCTGCCGGCCGGGGACTCAACGGCCATCGCCGGGTGGGCCAAGGAGCTGATGGAGAGCGACTTCCCCCGCACCAACCGGACCGAGCGGGGAGAGGGATTTGCCGCCGCCTTCCCTGATTTCGCCGGCTACATCGACGAGCGCATCCACGCCCGCCGGGCAGCGATCGAGGCCGGCCACGATGTGCCCGACGACGTGCTCACCCGCCTCCTGCGCCTCGACGTCGACGGGGAGCCGCTGGTGCAGAGCCAGCTGCGCGCCCTCGTGCGCAACCTGATCACCGGCGGTCTCACCACCACCAGCCAGCTGCTCGGCAACCTCCTGCACGAGCTCCTGACCAGCGAGGAGCTCGAGCGCGCCCTGCGCGCCGCGCCCGGCGCCGTCGACGCGGCCATCGAGGAGAGCCTGCGGCTGTCCCCACCTGTCCTGTTCATTGCCCGGGGCTGCCCGGCCGGCGCGTCCATCGCCGGGACGAGCGTCGAGCCGGGGGAGCGGGTGATCGTGGGCTCGGCGTCCGCCAACCGCGACGAGGCACTGTTCGACGACGCCGACGTCTTCCGGGTCGACCGCGCCAACGCCGACCAGCACGTCACGTTCGGGTACGGACCGCACTTCTGTCCCGGGGCCCATCTGGCGCGCGCCGTGGCCCGGATCGGGGTTGGGGCCTTCCTGGCCCGTTTCCCGGCGGGATCGGTGCGCCTGCAGGAGGGCTACCGGTTCGAGAACGTCCCGACGTTCTTCGAGCGGGGCCCGCGGCACCTGCCGGTCACCGTGGCGGGCTGAACGTGGCGAGCCCGGACGGCCCGACCGTCGACCTCCGTTCCGACACGGTCACCCGCCCGACCCCGGAGATGCGCCGGGCCATGGCCGACGCCGAGGTGGGTGACGACGTCTACCGGGAGGACCCGACGGTCAACCACCTGGAGGAGGTCTTTGCCGCCCGGGTGGGGAAGGAGGGCGCCCTCTTCGTCCCGTCGGGGACCATGGGCAACCAGATAGCCCTGCGCCTCCTCGCTCCGCCGGGGACGGTCGTCGTGGCCGGACGCCGCCAGCACGTCGTGCTGTACGAGAACGGGGCGGGCGCGCGCAACGCCGGCGTCCAGTTCGGGCCGGTGGACGACACGGACGGGGCGTTGGCGCCGGCCGACGTGGCGTACGCCATCGAGGGCGCGGCCCACCACATGCCCCGGGTGGGCGCCGTGTGCGTCGAGAACACCCACATGCCCGCGGCGGGTGCCCCCTGGGCGCTCGAGCGGCTCGACGCCGTCGCCGAGGTGGCGCGGGGAGGCGATGGCGCGCCGGGACGGGCCGTGCCGGTGCACATGGACGGAGCCCGGTTGTTCAACGCCGAGGTGGCCTCCGGCGTGGCCGCGTCCGCGTACGCGGCCCGGGCCGACACCGTCATGAGCTGCCTGTCGAAGGGGTTGTGCGCCCCGGTCGGGTCGCTCCTGGCCGGTGACGCCGCTCTCATGGCCGAGGCCCGTTCGATCCGCGCCGGCCTGGGCGGGGGCATGCGCCAGGCCGGGGTGCTGGCCGCCGCCGGGCTGGTCGCGCTGGAACGCATGGTCGGGCGGCTGGCCGAGGACCACGCCCGGGCCCGGCAGCTGGCCGAGGCAGTGGTGGAACGCTGGCCGGGGTCGGGCTGCGACCCGGGCGCTGTGCGCACGAACATCGTGACCTTCGGCCACCCCGACCCGTTCCGGCTGCTGCGTCACCTCGAGGACCACGGGGTGCGGGCCGGGACGATCGCACCGGGCGTAATGCGTTTCGTCACCCACCACGACGTCGACGACGCCGGTGTCGAGCGGGCCCGCAAGGCGGTGGCGGGCGCCCCCTGATCGCGGGCTGAGGCCGGATGCGCCCCGCCCCGGTCGGTACCCTGGCCCGCCATGGCCGCTCTGCTCGATCCGGTCCCCGAGCGGGCCCTGGCCATCTACGCCCACCCCGACGACGCCGACATCTCGTGTGGCGGGACCCTGGCCCGGTGGGCGGGGGCGGGTTCGTCGGTCCACGTCGTGGTCTGCACCAAGGGGGAGAAGGGCAGCTCCGACCCCGACGCCGACCCGGAGGAGCTGGCGCGCACCCGCGCCGGTGAGGTCGATCGCGCCGCCGAGGCCCTCGGCATCGCGGGCTCCGTGCTCCTCGGTCATCCCGACGGAGAGCTCTACGACGAGCGGGGGCTGGTGTCCGAGCTGGTGGGCCACGTCCGCCGTCTGCGGCCCGAAGTGGTGGTGTGCCCCGACCCGACGGCGGTCTTCTTCGGTCAGCACTACTACAACCACCGGGACCATCGGACCGTCGGATGGGCCGCCCTCGACGCCGTCTCGCCCGCCGCCGCCCAGCCCCACTACTTCCCGGACGCCGGCCCCGCCCACCAGGTCTCGGCGGTCCTGCTGAGCGGGACCATCGAGCCCGACGTCTGGGTGGACATCTCCTCGACGTTGGAGCGCAAGACCCAGGCGGTGCTGTGCCACCAGAGCCAGCTGTCGGGCGGGGGGGAGTGGTTCCGCGCCGCCGTTCGGCAGCGGGCCGAGGAGGGGGGCCGGGAGGCGGGTGTGCGCCTCGCGGAGGGGTTCCGGCGCCTGTGGCTGGTACCCACGTGACCTCCCCCGTCCGGGAGTGGCTGGTGGCCGGGGGTCTCGTCGAGGGGCCGGAGGGCATCCTGCTGGTGCAGAACCGCAGGCGCAACGGCTCGATCGACTGGTCGCCCCCCGGTGGGGTGATCGAGGTGGCGGAGGGGGAGACCGTCACCGCCGGGCTCACCCGGGAGGTGGCCGAGGAGACCGGGATCACCGTCACCTCCTGGGACGGCCCCCTGTACCGGGTCGAGGCGGTGGCAGCCGGCCTGGGCTGGCTGCTGCGCGCCGAGGTCTACCGCGCCACCGCCTACACGGGGGATCTCGACCCCGGGGACCCGGACGGGATCGTGGTCGACGCCCGCTTCGTGGAGCCGGACGGCTGCATCGACTGGCTGCAGGCCGCCCACCAGTGGGTCCGCGAGCCGCTCCTGGCCTGGTTGGGGGAGAGGTGGGTGGAGGCCCGGAGCTTCCGGTACCGGATCGACGGGCTGGCCCCGGGCGCCATCACCGTGTTCCGCGAGAACGGCTGAGACCGGAGCCGTGTCGACCCCGATCCTGCATGTCGACATGGACGCGTTCTTCGTGGCCGTGGAGCTGCGCCGCGACCCCTCGCTCGTGGGCCGCCCGGTCGTGGTTGGCGGGACGGGGAACCGGGGCGTGGTGGCGTCGTGCTCGTACGAGGCGCGCGCCTACGGAATCCACTCCGCCATGCCGACGGCGCGCGCCCGCCGGCTCTGCCCCCGGGCCGTGTTCCTGCCCGGCCGGTTCGACGACTACCTGGCCGCCAGCGCCGACATCCACCGCATCTTCCTGTCGTTCACCCCCCTGGTCGAGGGCGTGGCGCTCGACGAGGCCTTTCTCGACGTGTCGGGCGCCGTCCGCCTCTTCGGCGCCGCGCCCGACGTGGCCCGAGTGATCCGCCAGCGGGTGCACGAGGAGATGAGCCTGGACTGCTCGGTGGGCGTGGCGCGCTCCAAGCTCGTGGCCAAGCTGGCGTCGAAGGCGGCCAAGCCCCGCGCCACCCCGGGGGGCCCCGAGCCGGGCCCCGGCGTCGTCGTGGTCCGCCCCGAAGAGGAGCTGGTCTTCCTGCACCCGAAGCCGGTCACCGCCCTGTGGGGGGTGGGCCCCGCCACGGCCGGCCGCCTGGCCCGCATGGCCGTGACCACGATCGGGGACCTGGCGGCGGCCCCGGTCGAGTCGCTCGTGGCCGCCCTCGGCTCCGCTGCCGGCCGCCAGCTCCACGAGCTGGCCTGGGGGCGCGATCCCCGCCGGGTCGAGCCGTGGCGGGCGCCGAAGTCGGTCGGGCACGAGGAGACCTATGCCCACGACCACCACGACCACGAGCCCCTGCGCCGGGAGGTCGTCCGGATGGCGGATGCGGTGGCCGGGCGCCTGAGGAACGCCGGCCTGCAGGGCCGGACCGTCACGCTCAAGGTCCGCTTCGGGGACTTCTCCACGATCACCCGCTCGCACACGGCGCCGGCGCCCGTCGACACCGCCCACGACATATCCCGGTCGGCCCTCGCCCTGCTGGAGGACGTCGACGTGGTCGACGGCGTGCGCCTGCTGGGGGTGAGCGTGACGGGGCTGAGCCCGGGCCAGGGCCAGCAGCTGACGCTCGACGACTGGGCCGCCGGCCAGTGCGGTGACGACTGGGACCGCGCCGCCGAGGCCGTCGACGAGATCCGGCGCCGGTTCGGAGACGGGGCCGTGGGCCCCGCCGCCCTGGCCGGGGCCCAGGGCCTGCGGGTGAAGCGGCTCGGCGACACGCAGTGGGGCCCGGCCGAGCGCGGCCGGGACCACGGAGCCGCAGGGGAATCGTGACGACCCGGATAGCCGTCGTCGGCTGCGGCTTCATCGGTGGGGTGCACTCCGCCGCCCTGCGGGCCCTCATCGCCGGGACGCTCGTCGATGCCCGGGTCGTCAGCACCTACGACCTCGAACCGGCGCGGGCCCAGCGGTTTGCCGGCGCCCACGCCGGCTGCACGGCCGCGGCCAACGTGGAAGAGGCCCTCGACGCGGCGGACGCGGTGTGGGTCTGCACGCCGACCAGCTCCCACCTCCCCGTGGTGGCCGCGGCGTGCGAGCGGGGTGTAGCGGTGTACTGCGAGAAGCCCCTGGCGCCCACCCTCGTCGAGTCCGAGGAGCTCGTGGCAACAGTCGCGTCCGCCGGGGTCCCGGCCCAGGTCGGGCTGGTGCTGCGGTCGGCGCCGGTGTTCGTCCGGCTCCACGAGGCCCTGCAGGACAGCGCGGCCACCGGGCCGGTTATGAGCGCGGTGTTCCGGGACGACCAGTTCTTCCCGATCCAGGGTCACTACGGCTCGACCTGGCGGGCCGACCGCGCCGTGGCGGGGGGCGGGGCCCTGATCGAGCATTCGATCCACGACCTCGACGTGCTCACCTGGCTGCTGGGTCCGGTCGAGCAGGTGGGAGCGGTCACCGCCAACTTCGCCGGACACCCGGGCATCGAGGACGTGGCCCATGTGACCCTGACCCACAGGTCCGGTGCCTCCTCGGCTCTGGTCAGCCTGTGGCACGGGATCCTCAGCCGGCCGTCGACCCGCCGGCTCGAGGTCTTCTGCCGGGACCGCCTGTTCTGGCTCGACGACGACCTGGTCGGCCCCCTCCACGTCGAGGGGCCGGAGGGCTCCGAGCCCGACCGGGGCCCCGGCCCCGGCTTCCTCCAGCTGGCGGCGTCGCTCCCGGTCCCCGAGGAGTGGCGGCTCCCCCTGGCCGGCTATGCCGCCGCCGACCGGGAGTTCCTGGCCTGCGTGGAGGAGGGCCGGGCCCCGGTGCCGGGGCTGGAAGAAGCCCTGCGGGCCCACGCTCTCGTCGACGCCGTGTACCGGTCGGCGGCCTCGGGCACGCCTGTGGCTGTCGCGTTGTTGTAGGCGTCGGCCTGCGCGAAGATGGTCGGACCGTCGGCCAGGGGTCCGAGGGCCGGCCCGGAGGGGTGGGGCGTTGCCGCTATCCGAAGACGAACAGCGGATTCTCCACGAGATCGAGCGGAGCTTCTACGAGAACGACCCGGACTTCTACCGCCGGGCCACCTCCGAGACGCTGTACCGCCACGCCGGCCGGAACTGCAAGTGGGCGCTGGCGGGGTTCGTGGCCGGGCTGGCCGTGCTCGTGGTCTCGTTCGCCTCGTCGATCTGGCTCGGGTTCGTCGGGTTCCTGATCATGCTGTCCTGCGCCATCGTCTTCGAGGCCAACGCCCGCAAGATGGGCCGGGCCGGCTGGCAGCAGATGTCGAGCTCGATCCGGTCGCGGGGGCTGCCGGACGTGATCTCGGAGACGGGTCGCAAGCTTCGCGAACGGTTCAAGCGGGACTGAGACCGGCGCGACCGGGGACTGAGCCCCGAGCCGGTCAGCTCCGGCTGACCGACCTCCGGGGCCGGGGGTCGAGCCACCACCGGACCCGGCGCCACCGCCCCGCCTGCAGGAGCACCGCCCGCTCCACACCGGCGGCCCGGGCCTCCGCCGCCTGCGACGCGCCCTGGGACCGCCCCGCCGGGGCGTAGGCGGCGTTGGCGGCGTCGGTGGCCAGCTCCTCCAGGACCCGGGCCGCGTCCGGTCCCAGCCCGACCGCGGCGGGGGCCCGGCGGGAGTGCTCCAGGAGGGTCTCTCCCGGGAGGCGGGGCGCGCCCGACAGCGCCAGCCACTCCGCCGCCTCCTCCCAGGCCAGCAGCACCCGCTCCGCCTCCGCCACCGCCTGGCGCCGCCGGCGGCGGCGGCGAGCGACCCGGGCGGCGGGGACGGTGAACAGCCACAGCCCGCCGGCGGCGGCCAGAGCCAGGAGGGCGGCCAGGGGCGAGAAGCTCCCGTGGCCCTTCCCGCTCCCGGTGCGGACCGGGGAGGGGGTGGTCGGCCTGGTCGACACCCGGCCTCCCGCCGGGTTGGCCGGCGCCGTGGTCCCGGTGGCGGCGGGGGTCGTGCCGGTCGTCCCCGGCCCTCCCGCGTTGGCCTGCTGGGGGGTGACGCCCGTGTAGGAGGTGGCCCCGGGCATGCCCCGGCCCGGCGTGGGCTCGAACGCCACCCAGCCGTACTGGCCGAGGAGGACCTCCGGCCAGGCATGGGCGTGCATGCCGAGGACGTGCCACCGGCCGTCGCTCTGGCGCTGGCCGGGCGTGAAGCCCACTGCCACCCGGGTGGGCAGACCGACGATGCGGGCCATCACGGCGAACGCCCCGGCAAACTGCTCGCAGTAGCCCGTCCGCGTCTCGAACAGGAACGAGACCAGGGCGGAGTCCGAATGCCCGGCGGGGGCGCTGAGGGAGTAGGTGAAGTTGTCCCGGAGGTACGTCTGCAGGGCCAGGGCCTTGTCGTAAGGGGTCGGCGCGTCAGCCGTGATCCTCCGGGCCAGCGCCGCCACCTGGGTCGGGATGTTGGCCGGCAGCTGGGTGTAGCGGGACTGCACGACCGGGGAGACGATCTCTCCCGCCAGTGAGGCCTGGCGCAGCTGGGCGGGGGCCAGGACGGGCACGGCCGACGTCACCTGGTACGACTCGCCGTCGGAGGTGGTGGCCTGGCTGATCAGGCTGTCGGACTGGGCGTCCCAACTGACGCCGGGCGCCCCGCCGATGGCCGTGGGCAAGTAGGCGGCGGGGAGCCAGATGCTGCCCAGGTCCGAGATCTGGTAGCGCTGGGCCAGGGGCTGGGCGCCTCCGGGGGGAGGGGGGACCGGTATCTGGGACCCGACGGGGGAGTAGGGCTCGTCCGAGGACCAGATGTTCCCGTCGAAGAAGTCGAGAGAGGTGAGGCGCCAGTAGGCGGGCTGCGCCGCCTGAACGGTGAACAGCTCGACGTCGGACTGGTCGACGAGCCGGGACCGGATGTCCACCAGCGGGCTGACCGTCGTCCGGCGCGCC
>DASUHN010000228.1 GCA_036273495.1 Acidimicrobiales bacterium
CCCCGGTGCGGATCCAGGTGAGCCCGGGCCGCCCCGCCACCGTGAACCTCCAGATCACGCTGGGCTAGCGCCCGGCCGCCGGCCCTCCTGGGAAGCGGCGGGACGGCTAGCTCAGCTGGTGGACGTCGCGGTACTGCCGCCCGAAGTCGGCGCACGCCGAGTAGCTGGACTCCCAGATGTCGATGTGGTGGCCGGTGACGCTGCCCCCGGTGTCGTCGGCCGTGCGGTAGCCCACCCCGTCGATGTAGATCTTCGTGCCGAGGGGGATCACGGCCGGATCGACGGCGACGCTCTGGGGTCCGGCCTGGTCACCCGTGGCGGTCTGGCCGTGGATGTCGTAGCAGGTGACCATGAAGGTGCCGAGGTCGGTGCCGTTCCCGCTCGTCCCGGTCGCACCGGCGGAGCTGGACGGGGTGGATGTGGAGTGGGACGCCGCCGGGGCCGGGGCCGGGGCCGGGGCCGCCGCCGGGGCCGGGGCCGGGGACGCTGCGGGCGCGGGGGTCGGCGCCGCGGGGGTCGGTGTCGCGGCGGTCGGTGCGGCGGCGGGAGCAGCCGTCGACGCCTGCTGCCCGTGCTCGGCCTGCTCCAGCTCCGACGCGCTCACCAGCACGGGTGCCGAGACGCCCTCGATGTGGATCTGGTGAGCGACGACCCGACCACCCGGCGCCGCCTGGGACGGGGGAGCCGCCGACCGGGCCACTGCCAGCTTGACGGCCACCGTCCTGCCCGAGGCCGCCCCCCCGGCCGCCCCCGCCCCTCCCGTCGCCGCCCCGATCAGACCGTTCATCGCCGCCGCGGCGGCGATGACGACGGCAAGCCGGGCGGCGACCACCCCCCGATCGGGCGCCGGGATCGCCGCCGTGCCGCCGGCCGGGCGGTTGACGGAGGTTGGGGGCGGGGGTGTCGGGGGCATGGGTGTAGCTCGATGTCCTTTCAGGGGGGAGGACAGCCGGGGCGCGCCGCAACAGAAGCGGCACTGCTAGCTGTAGTTAGCACCCTAGGCTCCCGCCCCGGCGGGGTGCAAACCCGGCAATCCGGCCGGGCCGGTCCGGTCCCACCGGACCTCGAGGCACCACCTGCCAACCTGTGGCCGTGGGCCCAATCCGCTGGCTGGGGCTGCTGGCCGGGATCGTGCTCCTGGGGTCAGGGGCCGGCTCGGCCCTCTATACCCTCGTGCTGCCCCGGGCTCACCCCTCCCGGCTCACCGAGGTGGCCACCCGGAGCACCCTGGCCGCCGGGAGATGGATCGCCGACCGCCTCCCCACCTACGAGGCCAAGGACCACGTCCTGGCTCTGGCGGGGCCGGTGGCCCTGCTCGGAGCCTTCGGGCTGTGGCTGGCGGCCTTCCTCCTCGGCTACTCGCTGATCCTGTGGCCGCTGGTCCACGGGGGCCTGACGGCCGCCCTCCGGGCGGCCGGGTCGGCCATGCTCACCCTGGGCCTGGCCAGCCCCCCGGGCGGAGGCGATCCGTCCGCGCCGGCCACGGCGGTCTCCTACGTGGCGGCGGGCACCGGCCTGGCGGTCGTGGCCCTCGAGATCGCCTACCTGCCGACCATCTACGGCGCCTTCAACCGCCGCGAGACGCTCGTCACCCTGCTCGAGAGCCGGGCGGGGGCGCCGGCGTGGGGGCCGGAGATCCTGACCCGCCACCAGCTCGTGGGGATCTCCGACAGCCTGCCCGCCTTCTTCGCCAGCTGGGAGCAGTGGGCGGCCGACGTGGCGGAGACCCACACGACCTACCCGGTGCTCGTGCTGTTCCGGTCGCCCAACGCCTTCCGCTCGTGGATCGTGGGCCTCCTGGCCGTCCTCGACTCGGCTGCGCTCCACCTGGCCCTGGCCCCCTCAGCAGCGCCGTCGGAGGCGCGGCTGTGCCTGCGGATGGGATTCCGGGCCCTCCAGGACATCGCCCCGGCGTGGGGTCTCCCGGTCGAGCTCGATCCGCGTCCGGACGATCCGATCCTCCTCTCCTACGAGGAGTACCTGGAGGGGGTGGAACGGATGCGCGAGGCGGGCGTGGCCCTCGAGCGCAGCCCCGAGGAGGGATGGGTGCACTTCCGGGGCTGGCGCGTGAACTACGAGGCGCCCGCCTACTTCCTCGGCCGGATGGTCATGGCCGTTCCCGGACCCTGGGCCGGCCCCCGCCGGCGGATCGGCATCCTCCATACGGTGCGCCCCCTCGACCGGACGCCCGAGGACCCCGAAGCCGCCCGTCAGAAGGGCGGGAGGTGGCTCGGCCCCACCCCGCGGGCTAACTAATCTGCCCGCACCGTGAGGCTGGGCATCCCGACCGAGATCCTGCCGGGAGAGCGCAGGGTGGCGGTGGTCCCCGGGGTCGTGGCCACGTTGACGGGCGCCGGGCACGATGTCGTGCTCCAGGCCCGGGCCGGCGCGGCGGCGGGGTTTGCCGACCAGGCGTACATCGACGCCGGCGCCGTTACGGTGCCCAGCGCCGCCGCGTTGCTGGGCTCGAGCGACGCCGTGTTGAAGGTGCAGGGCCCGACGCCCGAGGAGGCCGCGCTCGTACGCGAGGGCGCCACCTTGGTCGGCCTGTTCAGCCCCGGCCGGATCCTCGAGGCCGTGCGCGCCCTGGCCGAGCGGCGCGTCACCTCCCACAGCCTGGAGCTGCTGCCGCGCACCACCCGGGCCCAGAGCATGGACGCCCTGTCGTCGCAGTCGACGGTGGCGGGCTATCGCGCCGTCCTCATCGGCGCCAACCGCCTGCACCGCTTCTTCCCGATGCTGATGACCGCCGCCGGGACGGTTCCGCCCGCCAAGGTGCTGGTCCTCGGGGCAGGCGTGGCCGGGCTGCAGGCCATCGCGACCGCCCGCCGGCTGGGCGCGGTGGTCATGGCCTACGACGTGCGGTCGGCGGCGGAGGGGGAGGTCCGCAGCCTCGGCGCCCGCTTCCTCAACCTCGGGCTGGCCACCGCCGACGGCGCCGGTGGCTACGCCGGCGAGCTCGGTGAGACCGCCCAGTCCGCCCAGCACGCCGCCCTGGCCCCCCACCTCACCGAGGCGGACGTGGTCATCACCACCGCCCAGATCCCGGGCCGCCCCGCCCCCCTTCTCGTCACCCGGGACATGGTCGACCGCATGCGGCCGGGATCGGTCGTCGTTGACCTGGCCTCGGACACCGGCGGCAACGTCGAGATCTCCGAGCCGGGCCGGGAGATCGACCACAAGGGGGTCGCGGTCGTCGGCGTGGCCAACCCGGCCAGCGACCTGCCGACCCACGCATCCCAGATGTACGCCCGCAACATGGCCAATCTGGTGGTGCTGATGACCAAGGACGGGATACTCGATCCCGACTGGAGCGACGACATCCTGGCAGCCACCTGCGTCACGCGCGGCGGGGAGGTTCTGTACAAGTGACCGGGTTCCTGACCCTGTTCACCATCTTCGTGCTGTCGGTGTTCCTCGGCTTCGAGGTCATATCCAAGGTTCCGAGCGTCCTGCACACCCCGTTGATGTCGGGCACCAATGCCATCCACGGCATCATCCTGGTGGGCGCCATCGCCGTTCTCGCCACCGCCGACTCGGCGCTTCTCAAGATCATCGGCTTCCTGGCGGTGGCGCTGGCCACGGTCAACGTGGTGGGCGGGTTCGTGGTGACCGACCGCATGCTCGAGATGTTCAAGGGCCGGGAGCAGAAGGCGCCGCGGTCCGATGACAGCACCCGCGAGCTGCCCCGGTGACGGCGGCCCTGCACTGGTCGTACCTGGCGGCGGCGGTGTGCTTCATCCTGGCCCTGCGCGGACTGTCGAGCCCGCGTGCCGCCCGCCCCGGGAATCTCATCGGCGCCTTCGGCATGCTCGTGGCGGTGGTGTTCACGCTGGTGGCCGGTCACGTGCACAACGGTGGACTCGTGGCCGGGGCCATGGTCATCGGCGTGGCCGTGGGCATCCCGGCGGCGCGGCTGGTGCGGATGACCGCCATGCCGCAGATGGTGGCGGCGTTCAACGGCGTGGGGGTGGGGCGGCGGCGTTGGTCGCCATCTCCGACTACATCGGCCACGCCGACGGCGCCACCCTGTCCTCGGGCAACCGGCTGGCGGTGCTGCTCGGCGTGGTCATCGGCAGCGTGTCGTTCTCGGGCTCGGTGATCGCCTTCGCCAAGCTGCAGGAGCTGATGACCGGCCGTCCCGTGGTGTACCCGCTGCAGCAGTTCGTGAACGGGGTGATGGCGGCGGCGGCGGTCATCCTGGCGGCCATCGCCATCGTCGGCGCCCACGTCGGGCTCGTCGGGCTGGTGGCGGTGATCTGCCTCGGCCTCGGGGTCGCCTTCGTCATGCCGATCGGCGGCGCCGACGTGCCGGTGGTGATCTCGCTGCTCAACTCATTCACCGGCCTGGCGGTGGCGGCGTCGGGCTTCGTGCTGTCCAACACGGTGCTGATCGTGGCCGGGACCCTCGTGGGGGCGTCGGGAACGCTGCTCACCCGGATGATGAGCCACGCCATGGGCCGCTCGCTGCCCAACATCATCTTCGGCGCCTTCGGGGCGGTCGTGACCGCCGGCACCGCGGGTGAGACCGGTGACCGCTCGGTGCGCTCGGGAACGGCCGAGGACATCGGCACCCTCCTCGCCTACTCGCGCCGGGTCGTGATCGTCCCGGGCTACGGCCTGGCCGTGGCCCAGGCCCAGCACACCATCCGGGAGCTGGCCGACCTGCTGGAGAGCCGCGGGGTCGAGGTCCTGTACGCGGTGCACCCCGTAGCCGGACGCATGCCCGGTCACATGAACGTCCTGCTGGCGGAGGCCGACGTCCCCTACGAGCAGTTGAAGGAGATGGAGGAGGCCAACCCGATCATGCCGTCGACCGACGTGGCCCTGGTCGTCGGCGCCAACGACGTAGTGAACCCGGCCGCCCACGACAGCCCCGGCAGCCCGATCTACGGGATGCCGATCATCCACGTCGACCAGGCGTCCAACGTCGTGTTCCTGAAGCGGAGCATGCGCCCCGGCTTCGCCGGCATCGACAACGAGCTGCTCTACAACCCGAGGACCACCCTGCTCTTCGGGGACGCCAAGGCCACCCTCTCCAGCCTGGTCGCCGCCGTCAAGGCGGCGTAATAGGGTCCGGTCATGACGGACACGGCCTCCTTCGAGATCACCGGCCTGGCCCAGAAGCAGGCATGGGAGGAGAACGTCATGCCGCCGGTGGAGAGCCTGGGCGGCGGACTGTGGTCGGTCCCGGTGCCGATCCCCCAGAACTCGCTGCGCTACGTGCTGGTGTACCTGCTCGAGCTGACCGACGGGGTGGCGCTGATCGACGCCGGCTGGGACACGGACTCGGCGTACGACGCGCTCACCGGTGGCCTCGGCAAGGCCGGCTACGACATCACCGACGTGAAGGGCGTGCTCGTCACCCACATCCACCCCGACCACTACGGGCTGGCCGGGCGCGTGCGGGAGCAGTCCGGCGCGTGGGTGGCGCTGCATCCCGCCGACGCCGCCGCCCTGGGGGAGCGGTACGTGAACATGGACGAGCTGTTCCGCCGCATGCGCACCCACCTGCTCTCCTGCGGGGTTCCCCCCGAGCCCCTCGACGAGATGAGGGGGGCGTCGATGGGTGTGCGGCCGTTCGTCACCTTTGCCGAGCCGGACGTGCTCCTCGAGGACGGGGCGCGCCCCGAGCTGCCCGGGTGGGACCTCACGGCGGTGTGGACGCCCGGGCACAGCCCCGGGCACCTGTGCTTCCACTCTGCGTCCCGCCGCCTGCTGCTGTCCGGGGACCACATCCTGCCGCGCATCACCCCGAACATCTCCTACCACCCCCAGCAGACGGCCAGCCCGCTCGCGGACTTCCTCGACTCCCTCCAGAAGGTGGCCGGCCTCGACGCCGACGAGGTGCTCCCCGCCCACGAGTACCGCTTCCGGGGCCTGGCCGCGCGCGCCGCCCAGCTACGGGCGCACCACGAGGAGCGCTTCACCGAGATCCTGGACCACCTGAGGGCCAATCCCGGGTCCACCGCCTGGGACGTGGCCCTGTCCATCTCGTGGAGCCGGCCGTGGGACCAGATCGAGTTCTGGATGCGCCGCGCCGCCCTGGGGGAGACGCTGGCCCACCTGATGATCCTGGAGACGCGCGGCCGCGCCCGGCGCTCCGGCCAGATGCCCGAGCGCTGGGAGATCGTCGCCGCGTAGCGCCCGCTCCACCGAGCCGGCCATGGCCCGGTAGCCGGCGGCGTTGGCGTGGAGGTTGGCCCCCACCGGCGGTGGCGAGCACACCCACGTCAGCCGGCACACCTCGCCCGCCTCGACGGCCAGGGGCCGGCCCAGCCCGAAGGCGCCCGCCGTGTCGGCCACGGTCACGTGCAGAGGTCCCAGCACGCCGGACAGGGTGGCGTCCAGGCGCCCGGTGACGTAGTGGGACCAGGCCGCCCGGCCCCGGTCGGGGGACGCCACGAACGGGGCGTAGTAGTCGAGGGCCACGATCGGGACGCCGGGCCCGGCCGCGGCCCGGACCCGTCGCACCACCGTGGGGAGGTTGCGCTCGACGGTTGCCAGGCCCGCCGCCAGGCACGCCGCCGAGCGGGGGCCGGGCGCCTCCTGCTGGCAGCGGACGACGTCGTTGATCCCGATGTCCACCGTGACCAGGGCCAGATCGGAGCGGTGGGCGCGCAGGAACCGGGTGGCGGCGCCGGCCTGGGAGGCACCACCCCGGTAGCAGATGCCGCCCCGGAGCATGGTGGTGGTCGTCTCGCCCGGGCAGCCGAGCTTGACCAGCCTGAGCCCGAGGTCACGGGCCACCACGTCGGGGTAGCCCTGGTTCGTGTCCCGGCCGGCCCCGGCGTGGCCGGGGCGGGGCTGCAACCCCTGCGACAGCGAGTCCCCGAGGGCCACGTACCAGGCCGGGCGGGGGCGGAGCGCGGCCACCGACGCCGGCGGAACGGCCACTGCGTGCACATAGGCGCCTGTCGGCGGGCGAAAGACCGGGATTAGGCTTTCCACCCATGGGCGCCGGGTCATCCGGCGCGGGAACTGCTACCCCGGATCCCACACGGCAGCAACCACCGGGGCCGACTCCACCCGGACCTCGAGCACCCAGGACCCGCCCGGCCCGGCGCCGGTTCTGGGCCCGGCGAGCGATGGTCCTCTCGGTGGCCCTGGTGATCCTGCTGATCGTGCTGGCGGCGGGCGGGTACGCCTACCTGCGCTTCCGCTTAGGTCAGATGCACAGGGTCCACGTGACCGGGCTGGCCCCCGAGTTCGCCGACCACCCGTTCAACGTGCTGATGATCGGCTCGGACACGCGGGCGGGCCTGGCCCCGAGTGCCGGAAACGTGAAGGCGTTCGGGTCCGCGTCCCAGGTGGCGGGGCAGCGCAGCGACGTGACGTCGATCCTGCACGTGGACCCCGTCCACCACACCGCCGCCATCCTGTCGATACCGAGGGACCTGTTCGTCCCGCTGGCCGGCACCAACGGCTCGAACCGGATAAACGAGGCCTACGACCACGGGCCCAGCCAGCTGGTCCAGACCGTCGAGGCCGACCTGGGCATACCCGTGCAGCACTACGTCGAGGTCGACTTCGCCGGGTTCCAGGGCACGGTCGACGCCCTGGGTGGGGTGCGGATGAGCTTTCCGTTCCCGGCCAAGGACGCCTACTCGGGCCTGAGCATCACCACCACCGGCTGCCAGACCCTGAACGGGGCCCAGGGCCTGGCCGTGGCCCGGGCCCGGCACTACCAGTACTACGAGAACGGCTACTGGCACTACGACGGGTCCAGCGACCTCGGCCGCATCGCCCGCCAGCACGTGTTCCTGCGGGCGGTGGCCAAGGCGGCGGTGTCCAAGGGCCTGACCAACCCCTTCACGGCCAACGCCTTCCTGGGCCAGGCGGTGCACGACTTCATCATCGACGACGCCATGAGCACGGGGGATCTGGTCGGCCTGGCCCGCCTGTTCAAGGGCTTCGACCCCGCCTCGCTGGTGTCCTACACCCTGCCGACGACCCCGGTGACCAACTACGAGTCGTACGGGGACGTGCTGCTGCCGAAGCAGCCCGACGACAGCCAGGTGATCGCCGCCTTCCTGAGCGGCCCGGCCCCGGCGGGCAGGCCGGGCTCGAAGGGCCCGGCCATCCCCCCCTCGCAGGTGAGCGTCGAGGTCTTGAACGGTGTCGGCAAGGCCGGTATCGCGCACACGGTCGCCTCGGAGCTCCGCCAGACCGGCTTCGACGTCGTCGGCACGGGCAACGCCGGCTCGTTCACCTACGGCCGCACCGTGATCGCCTACGCCACCGGGTTCCAGGCCCAGGCCCAGCTGCTCCAGTCCCGGGTGGTGGGAGGGGCCCTGATCGAGGAGGACCACGGTCTGACCGGGGCTCAGGTGGCGCTGGTGGTCGGCTCCCAGTGGGCCGGTCTAGAGAGCCAGAACGGCGGCAACCCGACGTCGGTCACGTCGACGACCGAGGGCGGGGCGGCCCCCGCCGCCGTCGGCCAGGACGACTCCCAGGCCTTCGACCCCTCTACCTGCTGACTATCCGACCCGCCCGAAGCCGTCGAGCACGTTCCACCAGATCGGGTCGTACTCCACGTCGGCGCCGGTGTGGGGGGCGTCGATCATCTCCCCGTTGCCGACGTAGATGCCCACGTGGTCGACCGGTTGGTAGAAGAAGACCAGGTCCCCGGGCCGGGCCTGGGCGTAGCTGATCCGGGTGGTGTCGTCCCACTGGCCGGCGGCGGAGTGGGGCAGGCTCACCCCCGCCTGGCCGAAGATGTACATGATCAGGCCCGAGCAGTCGAAGCTGTCCGGTCCGGCGCCGCCGTACACGTAGGGCTTGCCCAGCTCGCGCTGGGCCCACTCGAGGGCAACCCCCGCCGCTCCGCCCTGGGACGGGGCGGGCCCGATCGGACCCACCGCCGATCCACCGCCGCGGGACCCGCCCCCGAGGGCGGGAAGCGGGTTGTCCCGGCTGACCGGCCGGCCCGCACTGGCGGTGGTGTGGCTCAGGGCCTGCAGCCGGGCCCGGGCCGCGGCGGCCTGCGCCGCCTGGGCCGCGGCCTGGTCGGCGGCCACCATCTGGGCTAGCTGGCCCCGGACCTGGGAGAGGGCGGACACCTCGGAGGAGGCGGTGGAGCCCAGTTGGCTGCGGAGCCCGGCCGCCGTGGCCACGTCGGAGCGCGCCGACCGGGTGGCCCGGGCCAGCCTCGACTGCTGCGCCGCCAGCTGCGCCTGGGCCTGGCGGAGCCCGTCGATGGCCGACTGCTGGGTGTCGGCCACGCTCTGGAGGTAGCTCTGCTGGATGCCGTAGGTCGTCTGGTTGGACTGCATCAGCAGCGTGACGCCCCCCGCCCCCGCCCCCGACCCACCCCGCATGTACGCGTCGACCGCGGCCGAGGTCAGCACCCGGCGGCGCGCCGTGACCTGGGCGGCCGCTCGCGCCGCGGCGGCCTGGGCCTGCTGCTGGTGGGTCTGCGCCGCGGCCAGGGCGAGGCGGGCCTGGTTGTACTGCTCGTCGACCCGCGCCTCCTGTTGCGCCAGCTGGCCCAGCCGGGCGGTCAGGGAGGCGGCCTGGGACCGCAGGGAGGCTTCGGTGGCGGCTCCGGCGGGGCCGCGTGGCACCAGAGTGGTGCTTACTCCGGCCGCCAGAGCCACGATGAGGCAAGCAGCTCTGCGTCCGCGGTGGGCCGGGCGCCGCCCGCTGGTCCTCCGCACGTGGGCCGGGACCCTAACAGGCTAGAACGCGTTACGACGGGATCCGGATCGAATTCGGGAGGCGGTCGACGGTCCAGGAGGGGGCGGTCGGGAGGGGATGGACGCCGAAGGCCTGGGCGGCCCGGGCGGGCTGGCAGAGGTAGTTGACGTCGTAGGCGAGCATGGTCTGGACCATCCAGACCGGGCCCCCGGCAAAGCCCCGGCCGCAGTAGCTGGCGGCGCTGGTCAGGTCGGGGGACCCCGCCACCCACACCGGGACCCCGAAGTCGGCGCCACCGGTGATCTCCGACCACTGCAGGCCGGTGGAGTAGATCCCGGCCGAGAGGTGGCGGTGGTGGAGCTCGTCGAGGGCGCCCCTGATCACCTCGGCGTTGAGGTCCCCGTGGTCGGTCCACGCGTTGCCGGTCTCCACGTCGAGCCACCACATCGGCGCCGAGGCGCCCGACCGCCGGGCGTAGGCCACCGCGTGGTCCACGGCGTTGGCCCCGTAGTTGTAGGCCGCGCACGGGGCGCTGTCACGGGCGCAGTGCCCGGCCGGCCCGTTGGCCGAGCGGGGGCTGGACGGGACGTCGGCCTCGTTGAGGTTCATGTACAGCGCCGCCGCCCCCGAGGCCCCCGCCGCCCACCGCCACTGCTGGCCCAGGCACGGATTGGTCGTGAACGCCTTGCCGCCGGTCACCCCCAGCACGGCGATGGCGTGGGCCGGGGGCAGGCCGCCCTGCCCGCACTGCGGCCAGGAGACGTCGAACCCGTACCGGCCTCCGACCTGGACCTGCCTGGGGTGGAAGGCGGGGTGGATGCCGGACGCGACCGCGGTCAGGGGGCGGTTGATCCCGAAGCCGCCGGGAGCGCCCCAGTAGCCGGCGTCCCCGTAGGTGAACACGCCGCCGTCGGCCGAGGCCATCCAGTAGCCGTGGCCGGTGGGACTGGCGGCCAGGCCGACCATCGGGGCGGCCAGCTGCAGGCCGCCCATCCCCCCGTGGTAGGGCGCCGTGCCGTAGGTGAACACGCCCCCGTCCGACGAGACCAGCCAGTACCCCGAGCCGTCCGGGGTGGAGGCGATCCCGACCACCGGGGCGGAGATCGGGTGGCCGCCCATGCCGCCGAGGTACCGGGCGTCGCCGAAGGCGAAGACACCCCCGTCCGACGAGACCAGCCAGTAGCCGCCCCCGTCGGGGGTGGCGGCCATCCCGACCACGCGGGCGGACAGCCGGCGGCTGCCGAGGCCGCCGTAGTAGCGGGCCGACCCGTAGGTGAACACGCCGCCATCGGCGCCCACCAACCAGTACCCGGACCCGTCGGGCACGGCCGCCATCCCGACGACCGGCTGCTCGATGCCGTTGCCGGCCATGCCCCCGAAGTAGTGGGCCGACCCGAAGGCGAACACGCCCCCGTCCGAGGACACCGCCCAGTACCCCTGGCCGTCCGGGGCGCCGGCCAGCCCGACCACGGGCCCGGCCAGGGCCCGGCCCGCCATCCCGCCGTAGTAGCGGGCGTTGCCGAAGGTGAAGATGCCCCCGTCGGCGGCGGACAGGAGGTAGCCCGGGCCCCACTTCTGGGTGCCGGCGGACTTCGGGGCGGCGGCCGGCCGGGCGGAGGGTCTCGAGGTGGGCCTGGTTGCCGGCTTGGAGGCCGGTTTTGCGGCCGGCCTGGTGGCCGGTTTGGCCGCCGGCTTGGCCTTGGTCCCGTGTCCGGTGGCGTGACCTCGGCCCTGGGCCGCCGCCACGGCGGGCGCGCTGAGGACCAGGACGGCCGCCACCGCGGCCGCCAGAGCTGCAGGAAGGGAACCGGAGGGGCTCCGCCGGGGCCACCGCACGGGTTAGGTCTCGTCCGGCGTGCCCCGAACTTGAGTTTCGCGGTTCTAAAGCTCTAAGTAACCACTGCTGAAATAGTCAGGTTGTAGGGGGCCGAGCCGGCCGCACTCAGCTGCAGGGGCGTGCCGCCGACCGAGACCGTGACGTTGGCCGGGGCCCCGAGGCGGACCCAGAGCTGGTTGGAGGCGGGGAAGACCTTCTGCTGGCCGGCCGGGACCGTGCCCACGAAGCTGAACGGCCCGGTCGCGCTGGGCCCGACCTCCATCCAGCACGTCCCGGTCGTGCTCACCTGCACGGAGAACGAGGCGGTGGTCACCACGTAGTCCGCCCCGGTGGCGCTGGAGCTGCGGGGCACGAGGACCGCCGGGGCGGGCGTCGACGTGCGGGTCCGCTTGGCGGCGCCGGCGGTGTGAACCGGCGCCCGGCCCGCCGCCGCCCGGCCCGCCGCCCTCGTGGTCGCCGTCGCCTGGGGCCGGTGGGGTGGGGAGGTCCGGGGCGTCGACGGGGAGCCCACCACCAACCTCCCCACGGCCAGGGCGATGAGCGCCATCACCGCGATCACCGCCGTAGCGGTCAGCACCGGCCCCGCCGGCCGCGGCCCCCTCGTGCGGAAGCGGGTGGTGCCGACGGACAGGTACCCGGGCGGAGGCGAGACCGTCCGGCCCGTCCGGCCTTTCCGGGCCCGGACGGGCCGGTTGGGCCGGTTGGGCGCCGGTCGCTCCCGGACCGGAGTGTCGGGCGGCATGACGACGCGCTCGCCGATGGTGGCGTGGATCCGCCGGTACGCCTCCATGGCTCGCAGGTCGTTGCTGCGGGAGCGGCGCGGGGGCACTGCGGCCCATGATCACGCATAACGTCGCCGTGTGCAGATCGACGTGATGACGGGGGGCGCCCCGCTGCGACGCATCCAGGAGCTGGCCCGCAGCATCGAGTCCAGCGGGCTGGCCGGGATGGTGGTCACCGAGGGCGGGCGTACCGCCTACCTCTCGTGCGCCGCCGCCGCCCTGGCGGCCGACATCGACCTGGCGACGGGCATCGCCGTGGCGTTCCCCCGCAGCCCCATGGTCACGGCCCAGGTGGCGTGGGAGCTGGCCGAGACGAGCGGGGGCCGCTTCCGGCTCGGCATCGGCACCCAGGTGCGGGCCCACGTCGAGCGTCGGTATGCGAGCACCTTCGCCCCGGCGGGGCCGCGCCTGCGCGAGTACGTGCAGGCCCTGCGGGCCATCTTCCGCGCCTTCTCCGGCGAGGAGCGCCTCGAGTACTCCGGCTCCCACTGGTCGTTCAACCTGCTCCCCGACCAGTGGTCCCCCGGTCCGATCCCGTCGGGCCCGCCGCCGGTCGACATCGCCGCCGTCAACCCGTGGATGCTGCGCATGGCGGGCGAGGTGGCCGACGGGGTGCACGTGCACCCGCTCAACTCGCCGACCTACCTGCGCACGACGGTGCTGCCCGGCCTGGCCGAGGGGGCGGCCCGGGCCGGCCGGGACCCGGCCGAGCTGGCGGTGATCGTCCCGTGCTTCACTGCCGTCGGGGACACGGACGAGGAGCGGGCCCGCTGGTGGGAGACGGCGCGGATGCAGGTGGCGTTCTACGGATCCACGCCCAACTACGCCTTCATCTTCGACCAGCTCGGTCACGAGGGGACCACGGCGCGCATCCGCGAGCGCCAGAAGGCGGGGGACCTGGCCGGGATGGCCCAGGTGGTGGGGGACGACCTGCTCGAGCACTTCGTGGTCGGCGCCACGTGGGACCAGCTGCCCGAGCGCCTGGTCGAGCGGTACGGGGGCGTGGCCAGCCGGGTGGTCCTCTACTTCGCCGGAGCGGCGTACCAGGCCGACCCGTCCGTGCTCGACCGCTTCGGCGAGGTGGCCCGTCAGGTGTCCCGTCAGGTGACGGCCGCGGGCGGGGTCGGGACCCCGCCTGGCGGAGGAGCCGGATCGTAGGGGACCCAGCGGGTCAGGAACCCGGCGCCGGCCCGGTATAGACGGCCCGGGGCCGGAACCGCAGCCGGTGCTGGTACTCCTCGCCGGCGTGGGCCAGCCACCCCGCCACCCGGGCCACGGCGAAGATGGCCTCCCCCGCCCCCGGCGCCATCCGGTAGGCGTGGCACAGCCCGCCGATGGCCAGGTCGATGTTGGGGGCGGGCAGGCCCCGCCCGGCGGTGACCCGCACCACCTCCTCGACCGTGGCCCACCTCGCCTTCGGGGGCGAAGCCGCGCGTACCGCCTCCAGCAGCGCCACCGCCCTCGGATCGGTGCCGGTGTAGACGGAATGGCCCAGGCCGGGCACCCGGTCGCCGGCCCGCAGCAGGGTCCCCACCGCCTCGGCCACCGACCCGCTCGACTCGGCGTCGGCCAGCAGCAGCTGCACCCCGTGTGACGCCCCGCCGTGCAGGGGTCCGCCGAGGACCCCGAGCCCGGTCCCGACCACGAGGTAGGGGTCCGCCCAGGTCGACGCCGCCACCCGGGCCCCCAGCGTGGAGGCGGCCAGCTCGTGGTCGGCCAGGAGGACCAGGGCGGCGTCGACGGCGGCCGCTTCGGCGGGCCGGGGCCGGCGCCCGGTCAGCCGCTCCCAGAGCCGACCGGCTATGTGCCGGCTCCGCGTCGGCGGCCCGGGCAGGCTCTCGACCAGCGCCGCCACGAGCGAGCGCCCGCACAGGGCCACCGCCTCGGGCCGGCGGTCGTGGCGGAGGGGGTCGGTGGTGGCCACGGCCACGCAGACCACGCGCATGCGGTCCACCAGGGTGGCGGTGTCCGGGAGGGCGGCGGCAGCGGCCTTGCCCGCCTCGAGGGCGGCGGCCGGAGCCCGCCACTCGGCGGGCTCCCCGGCGTCCCGGCCCGTCCACAGCCACTCCGCCACCCGCTCGTAGCTGGCGGTGCGGGCGGCGTCCGTCACGTCCCAGCCCCGGTAGTAGAGCCGTCCGGCCGGGTCGAGGAGGGTGAGGTTGGTGTCGACCAGCAGCTCCAGGCCGCCGGCCCGGCCCCCGCGGCGCGCCCTTCCCGCCAGCCGGTCCACCTCGGCCCGGGCGTACCGGCTGGCCCGGCCGCCGGCGTCGGGCACCGGATGGCTGTGGAGCAGGCCCCGGCTCACGTAGGCGTAAAGGGTCTGGGGGCGTACGCCCAGGCGGGCGGCCGCCTGGGGGGCGGTCAGCCACTGCTCCTCCGCCATGGCCCGAACATAGTTGATGCGATCAACATTGACAATGATCGGCGGCACGATGGACGATGCGACCCATGCGCACCGTTGGCGATCTCATGTCCGCCCCCGCTGTCACCTCGACTCCCGAGGAGTCCCTGGCCACCGCCGCCGCCCGCATGCGGGAGGCCGGCGTCGGCTCGGTCGTGGTCGTCGACGGCGCCCGCCCCGTCGGCATACTCACCGAGCGGGACCTGGTCCGCTCGACGGCCGCCGGCGCCGGCACCGGGACCACCCCGGTGGCGGACTGGATGACCCCCGACCCCGACTGCGTCGAGACCGACATCGAGGTGGCCGAGGCCTGGCGCAGCCTGGCCGCCCACGGCTACCGGCACATCCCCGTCGTGGTGTCCGGGGAGCTCAAGGGCGTGGTGTCGATGCGCGATCTGATGGGCGTGGCCCAGCTGCGGCCGGTCGAGGGCTCGTTCACCGACGTGCCCCGCGGCCTCAAGGGGGTGGTGGTGGCCGAGACCCAGGTCGGCGACGTCCGGGGGCTCGAGGGCTTCTACCACTACCGGCAGTACTCGGCGGTCGAGGTGGCGGAGCGCCTGTCGTTCGAGGACGCCTGGCACCTGGTGCTCGACGGGGAGCTGCCCACCCCGGCCGAGCGTGCCGCGTTCGACGCCGAGGTGGGCGCCCTGCGGTCGGTGCCGCCCGAGGTGGCGGCGGTGCTCCCGGCCATCGCCCGCGCCACGGCGGCAGGCTCCGGTCCCCTCGACGGCCTGCGCACAGCGGTGTCGCTGCTCGCCTCGGCCGAGGGGTTCCGCCCCAGCCTGGACGTCGACCGCGCCACCCTGCGGGCCAACGCCCTGCGCGTGTGCGCGTCGGTGCCGACGATCGTGGCCGCCCTGTACCGCCTGGGCCGGGGCCTCGAGCCGATCGGCCCGCGCCCCGACCTGGCCCACCCCGCCAACTATCTGTGGATGCTGTCGGGAGCCGAGCCCGAGCCCCAGCACGCCCGTGCCATCGAGCAGTACATGTCGTCGACCATCGACCACGGCTTCAACGCGTCGACCTTCACGGCGCGCGTCGTCACCTCGACCGGCGCGGACCTCGGCGCCGCCGTCGTGGCGGCCATCGGCTCGCTGTCGGGGCCGTTGCACGGGGGCGCCCCCAGCCGGGCCCTCGACACCCTCGACGCCATCGGCACCCCGGACCGCACCGAGGGGTGGGTGCGCGAGGCGGTGGCGGGTGGGGAGCGGATCATGGGCTTCGGCCACCCCGTGTACCGCACCTACGACCCCCGCTCGGCCCTGCTCCGCCGGATCGCGAGGGAGTTCGGTGGGTCGCGCGTGGAGTTCGCCGAGCAGGTGGAGGAGACCGTGATGCGGGTGCTGGCCGAGCTCAAGCCGGGCCGGG
>DASUHN010000229.1 GCA_036273495.1 Acidimicrobiales bacterium
CGCTACACCTCGGGGGTCCTGGCCAAGTACGCCCGCCTGGTCACCGGCGCCGAGCGGGGGGCGGTGACAGAGCCTTGACCGCCGTGTAACATTCTCCCGAGATGTTCCGGCCGACCACGCTCGTAGTTATCACCTAGCGCACGCCGGAATCCCGCGCGTGCGCAAAGACCTCCCTCACGGGAGGTCTTTTCATTTCCCGGACAGGAGCAGAGAAGGATGAAGCTGACGGGGGCCCAGGCCCTGATCAAGAGCCTCGAGATGGAGGGTGTTGAGGTCATGTTCGGGCTGCCGGGCGGGGCCATCCTCCCGGTCTACGACCCGATCATCGACAGCCCGATCCGCCACATCCTCGTGCGCCACGAGCAGGGGGCGGGGCACATGGCCGAGGGCTACGCCCACGTGACCGGGCGCCCCGGCGTGGCCATGGTCACCAGCGGCCCCGCCGCCACCAACATCGTGACCCCGCTCTGCGACGCCTACATGGATTCGGTCCCGATGGTGTGCATCACCGGCCAGGTGGCCACCACGTCGATCGGGACCGACGCCTTCCAGGAGTGCGACACGACCGGCATCACCATGAGCGTCACCAAGCACAACTGGCTGGTGACCGACCCCGCCGATCTCCCCCTGATCGTCCGGGAGGCCTTCCACCTCGCCTCGACGGGCCGGCCCGGACCGGTCCTCGTCGACGTCCCGAAGGACGTGTCCAACCAGCTCATGGACTGGTACTGGCCGACCGACGCCGACGTGGACGCCGACCTGCCCGGCTACCGGCCCAACACCCGGGGGCACGGGAGGATGATCCGGGAGGCGGCCCGGCTGATCGCCTCGGCCGAGCGGCCCGTGATCTACGCCGGCGGCGGGATCCTCAAGGCGCGGGCCGCCGAGGCCCTGCAGGCCCTCGTCGACCTGACCGGCATCCCCGTCGTCACCACCCTGATGGCCCGGGGCGCCTTCCCCGACGGCCACGAGCTGGCCCTCGGCATGCCGGGGATGCACGGCAACTACACCGCCGTCACCGCCATGCAGCAGGCCGACCTGCTGGTGGCCCTCGGCACCCGCTTCGACGACCGGGTGACCGGCAAGGTCGACGCCTTCGCCCCCGAGGCCAGGATCGTCCACGTCGACATCGACCCGGCTGAGCTGGGGAAGGTCCGCCGCCCCGACGTGCCGATCGTCGGGGACTGCCGGCTGGTCATCGAGGAGCTGGTCCAGGCCATCCGGGCGCTGCCCGCCGACGACGCCGGTCCCGACCGGGCCCCGTGGCTGGCCCGGATCCGGGCGTGGCAGCGGCAGTACCCGCTGACCTACGAGCAGATCGACGACGGCCACCTCAAGCCCCAGTTCGTCATCGAGACGCTGCGGGACAACACGCCCGACGACACGATCGTGGCCTCGGGGGTGGGCCAGCACCAGATGTGGGCCAGCCAGTACTGGCGGTTCAACCACCCCTACACGTGGGTGAACTCCGGGGGGCTCGGGACCATGGGCTTCGCCGTGCCGGCCGCCATCGGCGCCAAGGTGGGCCGGCCCGACCGCATGGTGTGGGCCATCGACGGGGACGGCTGCTTCCAGATGACGGCCCAGGAGCTGGTCACCGCCTCCTCGGAGCGCATCCCGGTCAAGATCGCCATCCTCAACAACGCCTACCTGGGCATGGTCCGCCAGTGGCAGGAGCTGTTCTACGAGGAGCGCTACTCCGAGGTCTACCTCTCGCCCGACCTGCCGGACTACGTGAAGTGGGCCGAGGCCATGGGCTGCGTGGGCCTGAAGGTCGAGCACCCCGAGGAGGTGCTGCCGGCCATCGACAAGGCCAACCAGATCGACGACCGGCCCGTCGTCATCGACTTCCGCACCGACAGCCGGGAGAAGGTGTACCCGATGGTCCCGGCGGGCGGGTCGAACGACAACATCATCCTCGGCCCCAGCCAGGGGGAGGGCGGACGGTGAGCCCCACCTCCGCCGGCCGGACCACCGGCGCCCGCCACCACATCCTCACCGTCACCGTCGAGAACAAGGCCGGGGTCCTGGCCCGCGTGGCCAGCCTGTTCTCCCGCCGGGGCTACAACATCTTCTCGCTGGCGGTGGCCCCGACCGACGACGAGCGGCTGTCGCGCATCACCATCGTCGTCGACGTCGAGGGCGCCGACCTAGAGCAGATCACCAAGCAGCTGTTCAAGCTGGTCAATGTGGTGAAGATCTCGGAGCTGGACCCGGCCGAGTCCACCGAGATGGAGCTGGTGCTGGCCACGGTGCGCACGGGGGCCGAGGGTGGCTCGCGCAGCCAGATCATCGAGCTGGTCGGGATCTTCGGGGGCCGGATCGTCGACGTCTTCCACGACACCCTCACCGTGGCCCTGGCCGACAACCCGGCCAAGATCGACGACTTCGAGGAGCTCATGCGAGCGTATGGGATCGTCGAGCTGCAACGGACCGGGCGGGTGGCGCTGCCCAAGCTGGACCGGCAGGCGCCCCGCCTGCGCAGGGTGACCGGAAAGGTGGGCTGAGATGGCCAAGCTGTTCTACGAGAAGGACGCCGACCCGACGCTCATCGCCGGGCGGAAGGTGGCCATCCTCGGCTACGGGTCGCAGGGCCACGCCCACGCCCTCAACCTGCGCGACTCCGGGGTCGACGTGCGCGTCGGCCTGCGCGAGGGCTCCTCGTCGAAGGCCAAGGCCGAGGCCGAGGGACTGCGGGTGCTGCCCATCGAGCGGGCGGTGGCCGAGGCGGACGTCATCATGGTCCTCCTCCCCGACACCGACCAGGGCGACGTGTTCGAGGCGGCCATCGGACCCAACCTCCAGCCCGGGGACGCCCTGCTGTTCGCCCACGGTTTCAACATCCGCTTCGGCCAGGTCAAGCCCCCGGACAGCGTCGACGTGGCCATGGTGGCGCCCAAGGGCCCCGGTCACCTGGTCCGGCGGACCTACGAGGGCGGCGGCGGGGTGCCGTCGCTGATCGCGGTGTCCCAGAACGCCACCGGCAAGGCCAAGGAG
>DASUHN010000230.1 GCA_036273495.1 Acidimicrobiales bacterium
GGCTGGGGCGGCCCGACCTCGTCCCTTCCGTACCGCCCCCACCGGCCGGCGGCGGGTGAGCCACCTCCTCGTCACCAACGACTTCCCCCCCAAGGTCGGCGGGATCCAGTCGTACCTCTGGGAGCTGTGGCGCCGGCTGGAGCCCCACCGGTTCGAGGTCCTCACGACCGCCCATCCCGACGCCGCCGCGTTCGACGCAGCTCAGCCGTTCCGCGTCCATCGCCTGCCCGAGACCCAGACCAAGCCGACCCGGCGTCTGGCGTCGCTGGTGCGGGAGCGGGCCCGGGCGATGAACGCCGACCTCGTGGTCGTCGATCCCGCTGTCCCCCTGGGCCTGATCGGTCCGCGGCTCGGTCTGCCGTACGCCGTGGTCCTCCACGGCGCCGAGGTGACCGTTCCCGGCCGCCTGCCAGTGAGCCGCCTACTGCTGGGCCGGGTGATCCGCCACTCCGCCCTGGTGGTGGCGGCCGGGGGCTACCCGGCGGCCGAGGGCACGCGGGTGGCGGGGGAGGCGCGCATGCCTCCGGTGGTGGTCGTTCCTCCCGGGGTGGACGGGGACCGCTTCCGCCCCCTCGGGCCCGAGGAGCGGCGCGAGGCGCGCCGGCGCTTCGGGCTGCCCCCCGACGGGCTGGTGGTGGTCTCGCTCAGCCGGCTGGTGCCGCGGAAGGGCATGGACGTGCTGATCCGGGCGGCGGGCCGGCTCGGCCCGGAGCTTCCCGACCTGGCCGTGGCCATCGGCGGGGAGGGGCGGGACCGGAGCCGGCTCGAGCGCCTCGTGGCGAGGACCGGGGCCCCGGTGCGGCTGGTGGGGGCGGTGGCCGAGGCCGAGCTGGCCGCCTTCTACGGGTGTGCCGACCTGTTCTGCATGCTCTGTCGCAACCGCTGGGCCGGATTGGAGCAGGAGGGGTTCGGGATCGTGTTCCTCGAAGCGGCGGCGGCCGGGGTCGCCCAGGTCGCCGGCGCCAGCGGCGGGGCCGACGAGGCCGTGGTCGACGGGCGCACGGGCCTGGTCGTGCGCCGGCCCCGCTCGGTGGAGGGGGCCACGACCGCCCTGCGCGGCGTCCTCGCCGCCCGGGAGCGCCGGGAGGCGATGGGGCGGGAGGCGCGGGCCCGGGCCACGACCGAGTTCTCCTACGACCCTCTGGCCCGCCGGCTGGGGGCGGCGCTGGCCGAGGTGGGTGGTTGAGGCCCGGGTAGATTGTCGTGCTCCCGGCGCGCCGGGCACCTTGTCACGGAGGGAAGCGGAGCTTGTCCGAGCACACCACCCAGCGGCTGCGGATGCGGGCCACGGCTGAGCAGTGCTTCGCCGTGGTCACCGACTTCGCCCACTATCCGGAGTGGGCGCCCGACATCAAGGCCGTGACGATCGAGGAGAAGGACGGCCAGGGGCGGGCGTCCCGCGTCACCTTCCGGGCGGCCGCCTTCGGGCGCAGCACCACGGTGACCCTCGAGTACGACTACTCGGGAGCGCCCAACCGGGTGTCGTGGGTCCAGAGCCGGGGGGACATCACCAGCCGCTACGACGGCTCCTACCAGTTCGAGGACCTCGACGACGGGGAGACCGAGGTCACCTACAACCTCGAGGTGGACTTCCGGGTCCCCATCCCCGGCTTCGTGAAGCGGCGGGCGGAGTCCCGGATCGTCGGCACGGCCCTCCGCGAGCTCAAGTCCAAGATCGAAGGGGGCGTCCGGGGCACCACGACCGCCTCGTGAGGGTTCTCCTCTTCACGGGCAAGGGGGGCGTCGGGAAGACCACTGTCGCCGCCGCCACCGCCCTGCGTTGCGCCGAGCTCGGTCACCGCACGATCGTGGTCTCGACCGATCCGGCCCACTCGCTCGCCGACGCTTTCGACCGCCCCCTCGACGGCCGCCCGGTGGCGGTGCGCGACCGGCTCTGGGGCCAGCAGCTCGACACCACCGAGCGCTGGGAGGAGACGTGGGGGGAGGTCCAGGCCTACCTCACGCAGCTGTTCGACTGGGCCGGCCTCGACGCCATCGAGGCCGAGGAGCTGGCGGTGCTGCCCGGGTTGGACGAGCTCTTCTCGCTCACCGACATCAACGCCCTGGCGCGCAGCGGGCACTACGACGTCGTGGTGGTCGACTGCGCTCCGACCGCCGATACGCTGCGGCTGCTGTCACTGCCCGACGTACTGTCGTGGTACATGCAGCGTGTGTTCCCGGTCGAGCGCAGTCTCGTCCGCCTGGTGCGCCCGGTCGTGAGCCGGCTGACGAGCATGCCGATCGCCGGTGAGGCCGTCTTCGACGCCGCTGTTTCGTTGTACGACCGGCTGGGCGGGGTGCGCGAGCTGTTGGGGGACACCGACACGAGCAGCGTGCGGCTGGTGGTGAACCCGGAGAAGATGGTGATTGCCGAGGCCCGGCGCACCGCCACCTACCTGGGCCTGTTCGGCTACCACGTCGACGCCGTGGTGGCCAACCGCCTGCTGCCCGACGCGGTCACCGACCCGTGGTTCAAGGCGTGGAAGGCGGCCCACGCCGAGCATCTCCAGGAGATCGAGGACGGCTTTGCCCCGCTGCCCGTGCTGCGCGCCGATCTGGCGCCCGAGGAGCTGGTGGGAACGGGGCTGCTGTCGGACTTCGCCGGCACCCTGTACGGCGAAGGGGACCCCTCGGTGGTGATGCACCGCGACCGCACGGTGCGCCTCGACGTGCGCGGCGAGCGCCGGGTGCTGGCGCTGCACCTTCCTTTCGTCGACCGCGACGACCTGGAGGTGGGCCGGCGGGGGGACGAGCTGCTGGTGCGGGTCGGCCCGTACCGGCGCCCGGTGGCGCTGCCGGACAGCCTCCGGCGCCGCCCCGTCGAGGGCGCGACGATGGCCGACGACTGGCTCGAGATCACCTTCGGGGAGGTGGGGGAGTGACCGGACCGGAGGATGCGGGCGTCACCGAGGCCATCGGGCATCTGCAGGCGGCGTTCCTCGAGCTGATCGCCGCCGCCCGGGTGTCGCTGGACGCCATCGAGCGGGCCATCCGGGCCGTCCCGCCTCCGCCGTCCCATTCCGGGGAGAGCGCGGATCCGCCCGGGCGGGGAACGGGATCGGGGCCGGCCAGCCCGGGGGTGGAGCACATCCGGGTCTCATGACGTCGATCGGCACCACGCCGGAGGCGTCGATAGGCATCGACGTCGGCGGGACCAAGGTGCTGGGGGTCGTGGTGGAGCCCGACGGCACCGTGGCGGCGGAGGCCCGGGTGGCCACGCCGGTGGGGTCCGGCGCTCTGGTCGAGGCCCTCGGCGGGGTGGTGGAGGACCTGGACGCGGCGTGCGGTCCGAGCCGCGTGGCCCTGCCCGTCGGCGTCGGGGCCCCGGGCCTGGTGGACGTGCGGGGGACCGTTCGCTTTGCCCCGAACCTGCCGGGGGTGCGGGGGCTGGACCTGCCGGGCGGGCTGGGCGCCCGCCTCGGGGGGCGGCCGGTGGTGGCCGACAACGACGCCACGTGCGCGGGGTGGGCGGAGGTCCGCCACGGGGTGGCCCGGGGTGCCGGCCACGTGCTGATGGTCACGCTCGGTACCGGCATCGGCGGCGCCCTGGTGTGTGACGGGCGGCTGATGCGGGGGGCCAACGGCTTCTCCGGGGAGATCGGGCACATGGTCGTCGACCCCGGCGGCCCGCCGTGCCCGTGCGGGCGGTCGGGGTGCTGGGAGCGCTACGCCTCCGGGAGCGGGCTGGGGCGGCTGGCCCGCGAGGCGGCCCATGCGGGCCAGAGCGACCGCCTGGTCGACCTGGCGGGAGGAGACGCCGAGGGGGTCCGGGGGGAGCACGTGACGGCGGCGGCGGCCTCCGGGGACCCGGGGGCGGTGGAGGTGCTGCGGCGCTTCGCCGGGTGGCTGGCGCTCGGTCTGTCGAACCTCGCCAACGCCCTGGACCCCGAGCTGATCGTCATCGGCGGCGGGCTGATCGAGGCGCGGGAGCTGCTGCTGCCCCCGATCCGGGAGGAGTTCGCCCGGCTGGTCGAGGCGGGGGGCGAGCGGCCGCCGATCCGCATCGAGGCGGCGGCCCTGGGTGAGCGGGCCGGGGCCATCGGGGCGGCGGTGCTGGCGGCGGAGGCGGCGGCCTGACGGGTGGTGGGGGCCGGGGCGCCGGCCCGGGCGATCGGGGTGCCGGGGCCGGGAGGCGGGTCCGGGTGGGGGTCACCCTGCCCCAGTTCCGCTACGACGCCGAGACGGCCGTGGCGGCCGCCCGGCGGGCGGAGGAGCTCGGCCTGGACGGGGTGTTCGTGTTCGACCACATGTGGCCGATGGGCCGGCCCGAACGGCCGCTCGTGGCCTCGGTCCCGCTGCTCGGGGCGCTGGCGGTGGAGACGTCCCGGGTGGCCGTCGGCTCCCTCGTGATGAGGGTGGGCCTGGTACCCGATGAGATGCTGGTGGCGGCGCTGCTGCGGGTCGACGAGATCAGCGGCGGCCGGCTGGTGGCCGGCTTGGGCACGGGGGACCGTCTGTCCGCGGCCGAGAACCGGGCCTTCGGCGTCGCCTATCCGCCCGCCGCCGTCCGCCGCCGCTCGCTGGAGTGGTGCGGGGCGGAGCTGCGGTCGGCGGGCCGGCCGGTCTGGATCGGGGCGGGAGCGGT
>DASUHN010000231.1 GCA_036273495.1 Acidimicrobiales bacterium
CCGGCTCGAGGACGTAGGTGCCGGCGTTGATCAGGTTGGTCGGGGCCAGGCCGCGGGGCGGCTTCTCGATGAACGCGGTCACCCGCCCGCTGTCGTCGGTCGGCACCACGCCGAACGCCGACGGGTCGTCGACCGGGGTGAGGGCGATGGTGGCGAGCCCGCCCCGCTCCCGGTGAAAGGCAACGAGGGCGCCGACGTCGAGCTCGGTGAGGACGTCTCCGTTGACCACCACGAAGGTCCCGTCGATCCCGGCCTCGTCGGCGGCGAAGCGGATGGCGCCGGCGGTGTCGCGGGGCTCGGGCTCGACCGCATACGTGAGGGCCACGCCGGCGGCACGACCGTCGGGGAACTGATCCCGGAAGGCGTCGGGGCGGTACCCCATCGAGAGGACCACGTCATCGACGCCGTGGGCGGCCAGGCGGCCGAGGACCCGCTCGAGCATCGTCACCCCGGCCACCGGGAGGAGCTGCTTGGGAACGGTGTAGGTCAGTGGGCGCAGGCGGGTGCCCTCCCCGCCCACGAGCACGACCGCCCTCACGGGGCTTTGGACGTGGGGGTGGTGCTCTGGCCGGGGGTCACCGGCTTGGTGCTGGCCGGCACCGTCGTCACGGTCTTGGGCAGGGTCATCTTGGTGCTGCCGGCGGCGGCGCTCATGTTCTGCTGCAGGTTGGCGATGTTCTGCGCCGGGGGCTTGGGGATCTTGGATCCCTTGGGCAGGAAGGCGATGGTGACCAGCTGGCCGTTCTTGAGGAGGAGGTCGGCGGGATTGCCCTTCACCAGATGACCGGTCTTGGCGGTCGGCGAGTCCCAGACCTCCACCTGGACGTAGCCGGGCTTGCTCCCGCACTTCTGGCCGTTGTGATAGGCGGCCAGCCCGGGGTACTGCACGCTCGTCGACGACAGGCCCATGCCGGCGTAGAGCTGGACGAAGTGGCCCAGGGTGGCGTTCTTCCCGGTGTCCGAGGCGCCGATCGGCTCGATGTGGATGTTGCCGTCACCGTGGGTGTGCTCTCCCGCGGTGGCGTAGTTGGGGTTCTGGGGCGGGTTGGGCTCGAGGGTCCCGCACAGGTCGAACACGAAGGCCTCGTGCCAGTGGTCACCCAGGGTCGGAGGGGTGCCGTGGGCGGCAGCGGTCAGCACCGCCATCCGCTGGTGCCGGGACCACCCGACCAGGACCACGCCCAGCAGCACGATCAGGCCCATGGTGGTCCACCAGCTCCAGGGCGTGTTGCGGCGCGAGTAGGCCCGCCCCCCGCCGGTGCGGGCGGCACGCGAGACGCGGCGACCTACGGAGCCCCTTCCCATGAGGAGGGAATCCTACCGGGCGGCCGCCGCCCGCTGAGCGCAGGCCAGTCCGGCCCGGAGGGCCAGGCCCGCCGCCACTAGGGGCAGCAGCGCCCTGCGCCCCCCGGTGGTGGTGCGCCGGGCGAAGCGCAGCAGGGACCGGTGGTGCGCCACGATCATCCGGTAGGGGTGCTGGTCGGCCGAGGCGCCCTGGGTGTGGACGACGGAGGCGGCCGGCTCGTAGGTCACCCGCCAGCCCGCCCGCCACGCCCGCCAGCACAGGTCCACGTCCTCGGAGTACATGAAGTACGACTCGTCGAAGCCGGCCAGGCGGTCGAGGACCTCCCGGCGGGCCAGGAAGCAGGCCCCCGAGACCCAGTCGACCTCGGACCGGGTGGCGTGGTCCCAGCCGAGGAGCTTGTAGCGGGCCGACCACCGGTTGCGCGGCGCCACCAGCCCGAGGAAGGCGTGGCCCAGCGCGTCCCCCAGGGCGGGGAAGCTGCGGGCCGACGGGTAGAGGGTCCCGTCGGGGTCGAGGATGCGCGGCCCGGCGATGGCGACGTCGGGCCCGGCGTCGAGGGCGGCCACCAGCGCCGCCACTGCCCCCGGCCGCACCACCAGGTCGGGGTTGCACACCAGCACCAGCTCGGAGTCCGACGCCGCGATCCCGAAGTTGGCCCCTCCGCCGTAGCCCCGGTTGCGCCCGGTCGGCAGGAAGCGAGCCGGGAGCCCCGACTCCTTGAGGATCCGCTCGGAGTCGTCCCGCGACGCATTGTCGGCCACCACGATGTCGGCCACGCCCTCGGAGATCAGGCTCCGCACACAGCCGTCCAGGTGCGGCCCGGCGTTGTAGTTGACGACGACCGCCGCGACCCGCGAGCCGGGATCAGCCATCCGGTGCGAGCCGGCGCCGGAACCATTCCGCCGTGACGACCAGGCCCTCGCGCAGCGGCACCTTGGGCTCCCAGCCCAGCTCGGCCCGAGCCAGGGAGATGTCGGGACGGCGCTGCGTCGGGTCGTCGATGGGCAGCGGCTCGTGCACGATCTCCGACGACGAGCCGGTCAGCTCGACGACGATGCCGGCCAGCTCCGCCACCGTGAACTCGTTCGGGTTCCCGACGTTCACCGGGCCGGTGAGGTCGGAGTCGAGCAGGGAGAGGATGCCGGCGACCTCGTCGGCCACGTAGCAGAAGCTCCGGGTCTGGGAGCCGTCGCCGTAGATGGTGATCGGCTCCCCTTGCAGGGCCTGGACGAGGAAGTTGGAGACAACCCGTCCGTCCGAGGGCCGCATGTGCTCCCCGTAGGTGTTGAAGATCCGCACGATGCCCACGTCCACCCCATGGGAGCGGTGGTACGCCATGGTGATGGCCTCGGCAAAGCGCTTCGCCTCGTCGTACACCCCCCGCGGCCCCACCGGGTTCACGTTGCCCCAGTAACCCTCGGTCTGCGGGTGCACGTGCGGGTCCCCGTACACCTCGCTGGTCGACGCCAGGATGAAGCGGGCCCCCTTGTCCTTGGCCAACCCGAGGCAGTTGTGGGTCCCGAGGCTGCCCACCTTCAGGGTCTGGATGGGCAGCTCGAGGTAGTCACGGGGCGAAGCCGGGCTGGCCAGGTGCAGCACGGCGTCGACCCGGCCGGGCACGTGCACGTAGTTGCTCACGTTGTGGTGGATGAATGTGAAGCCCTCGTGGCCGAACAGCCCGTCGACGTTGTCCAGCGCCCCCGTGACCAGGTTGTCGACGCAGACCACTTCGGCGCCCCGGTCGAGGAGCCGGGCGCAGAGGTGGGAGCCGATGAATCCCGCTCCCCCCGTCACCACCACCCGCTCGATGCGCCGCGGGCTCATACCAGCCCGATTCCCTCGTAGCGGAACCCGGCCCGGCGGGCGGCGGCGGGGTCGAGGAGATTGCGGGCGTCGACGATGCGCGGATGGGCCATGCGCGTGCGCACGGTCCCCAGGTCCAGCCAGCGGAAGTTGTCCCACTCGGTCAGCACGATCAGCACAGCGGCGTCGTCGCACGCGTCGTAGGGGTCGTGCACGGTCTCCACGCCGGGCAGCGGCCCTCCGACCGTCGGGTCGTAGGCCCGGATCTCGGCGCCCATGCGGTTGAGGCGCTGGATCACCTGCAGGGCCGGCGACTCCCGCAGGTCGTCGGTGCGGGCCTTGAACGTCAGCCCCCACGCCCCCAGGCGCCGGCCCTCGACCGATCCCCCGGCGGCGTTGACCACCTTGGCCACCACCCGCTCGTGCTGCTCCTCGTTGACCGAGATCACGCCCTTGAGGAGCTGGAAGTCGTAGCCGGCGTCCTCGGCGATACGCACCAGGGCACGCGTGTCCTTCGGGAAACAGCTTCCTCCCCACCCGGGGCCGGGGCGCAGGAACTCGAAGCCGATCCGCTTGTCGTAGCCCATGCCGAGCACGACCTCGTGGACGTTGGCCCCGACCGCCTCGCAGAGGTTGGCCACGGCGTTGATGAAGCTCACCTTGGTGGCCAGGAAGGCGTTGGACGCGTACTTGATGGTCTCGGCGGTGGGCGGATCGGTCACGACGAACGGGGCCCGGATGGACTCGAACAGCTCGCTCACCCGGATGGCGGCGGCCCGGTCGTCGGCGCCGATCACGATCCTCTCGGGGTGAAGGAAGTCGTGGACGGCCGACCCCTCGCGGAGGAACTCGGGATTGGACACGACGAAGATGTCCGAGCGGCCCAACGCCCGCTCGACGACGTGGGTGGAGCCGACGGGCACGGTCGACTTGTTGATGACGATCGACTCGGACTCGAGCACCGGCCCGATCGAGGCAGCCGCCGCCTCGATGTAGCCCATGTCCGCCGACCCGTCATCCCCCTGGGGCGTCGGCACGCAGAGGAACACGAACTCGGTGTCACGGGCCCCTTCGGCCGCGCCCAGGATGAACCGCAGCCGCCCGCTCTCGAGGCCCTGGGCCACGAGGTCCTCGAGGCCGTCCTCGACGATCGGCAGCTTTCCGTTGGAGAGCATGTTGACGCGCTCCTGCACCACGTCGGCGCACACCACCTCGTGGCCCAGGTGGGCCAGGCACGCCCCCGTGGTCAGGCCGACGTACCCGGCCCCGAGCACCCCGATCTTGGCCACCTAGCGATCCTCCTCCAACACCTTCACCAGGCGCTCCATGGGCTCGTGCCAGTCCGGCATCGGAGCCCCGCCGAGGACCCGGAGGGCCCTGTTCTCCAGCACCGAGTTGGCGGGGCGGGGGGCGGGCCGGGGCGGATCGAGCTCGGCGGTCGTGATCGGCTCGATCAGCTCCGGGTCGAATCCGGCCGCCGCCACCACGTCCCTGGCCAGTCCGGACCAGGACGTGGGCCCCGAGTTGGTCACGTGGAAGACCCCGGGGCAGCGGGAGAGCGTCAGCTCCGACACCACCGGGGCGAGGTCGTCACACCCCGTCGGGCACCCCCGCTGGTCGTCGACAAAGCGCAGCGGCGTTCCGCCCCGCGACGCCTTCCGGGCCAGACCCACGACCGTGCGGACGATGTTGGGGCCGTGGGCGCCGAACAGCCACGACGTCCGCACGACCGTCGCTCCCGGCCCCGCCTCCTGCTCGCCGCCCAGCTTGGACCGCCCGTAGACCGAGAGCGGGTTGGGCCGGTCCCACTCGTCGTAGGGGCGGTCCAGGGTCCCGTCGAAGACGTAGTCCGTCGAGATCACACCCAGGTGGGCGCCGGTCAGGCGGGCCGCCTCGGCCACGTTGCGCACCGCGTAGGCGTTGACGGCCAGGGCCCGGTCGGGGTCGGCCTCACACGCGTCCACGGCCGTCCAGGCGGCGGCGTGCACGATCCAGCGGGGGTGGACCTGCTCGACGGCTGTCAGCACCGCCGCCCGGTTGGTCACCTCCAGGGTGGCGTGGTCCACGCCGATCACGTCGAGACCGGGACGGCCCGACAGGTGCTCGACGAGATCTCTTCCCAGCTGTCCGCCCGCGCCGGTCACCAGGACCCGGTCGGTCACGATTTGGTCCCACCCCAGGCCGAGGACTCGGTCACCGGGGCCCGGCCGCGCAGCGGCTCCCACCAGCCCCGGTTGTCGGCGTACCAGCGCACCGTGTCGGCCAGGCCGTCCTCCCAGCCGATTCGGGGCTCCCAGCCCAGCTCGGTGCGCAGCTTGGTGGAGTCCAACAGGTAGCGGCGGTCGTGCCCGGGCCGGTCGGGGACGATGGTCTTCAGGCTGGCGGGCTTGCCGAGGGTCGCGAGCACGGCGTCGGCGATCTCCTCGATGCTGGCCTCGATCCCGCTGCCGACCAGGTAGGTGTCCCCGATGCGGCCCCGCTCCAGGACCGCCTCGATGGCCCGGCAGTGGTCCTCGACGTGCAGCCACTCCCGCCGGTTCTGGGTCGACTGGTACAGAGGCAGCGGGGCGTCGTCGAGGGCGTTGGTGGTGAACAGCGGGATGACCTTCTCGGGGAACTGGTAGGGGCCGTAGTTGTTCGAGCAGTTAGTGATGGTCACCGGCAGCCCGTAGGTCTCGTGGTAGGCCCGCACGGCGTGGTCGGCGCCGGCCTTGGACGCGTTGTACGGCGTGCGGGGCCGGTAGGGGGAGTCCTCGACGAACACCTCGTCGGTGTCCAGGGCCAGGTCCCCGTACACCTCGCAGGTCGAGATGTGGTGGAACCGGGCCACCCCGGCGCCCCGGGCCGCCTCGAGCAGGGACTGGGTCCCGAGCACGTTGGTCCGGAAGAAGCGGCCAGGATCCAGGACCGCCAGGCTGTTGTGGGACTCGGCGGCAAAGTGGACGATCGTGTCGATCCGGTGCTCCTCGAGCGCCGCCCGGGCCGCCTCGGTGTCGCACACGTCGGCGTGCACGAAGGCGAAATGGCCGTTCAGTCCGTCCAGGTTCTCCCGGTTGCCGGCGTAGGTGAGGGCGTCGTAGGCCACGACCGTGTCGTCGGGGTGACCCTGCGCCCAGTAGCGCACGAAGTTGGACCCGATGAAGCCGGCGCCGCCTGTGACGAGGACCCGCATGATCCCGGGCAGGTTAGAGGGGGCGGAGGTGGACCACGTCGCCTGCACTCACCGTCCGCAGGCACGCGTCGGTGGTCACCAGAAGCTGCCCGGCGTCGTTCACGTCGCAGGCCTCGCCGGTGAACGACTCGTCCGCCAGCTCGACCCGCACGGTCCGGCCGATGGTCGAGCACCGCCTTCGGTACTCCGACAACAGAGCCACCCGGCCGGTGGCGTCACCCAGGCCGGCGTAGCGTGCCTCCAGGCCCACCAGCAGCTCGACCAGCAGCCCCACCCGGTCGACCGGGCGTCCCGCCACCCGGTCGAGGGAGGTGGCGATGGCCGCCAGCTCCTCGGGCAGGGCGTCGGGCCAGTTCACGTTGATCCCGATGCCCACGACGACCGCCGGCCCCGAGGGTGCGGCCCGGTCGGCCTCGGCCAGCACCCCGGCCAGCTTCCGGTCGTCCACGAGGAGGTCGTTGGGCCACTTGAGGCCCGGCTCCACCCCGGCCCCGGCCCGGCAGGCGTCGGAGGCCGCCAACGCCACCGCCGCCGTCACCAGATGGAACGAATCGGGCGGGAGGTCGGGGCGCAGGAGGATCGACACCAGGAGGGAGCCGCCCGGCGGGGCCGTCCAGCTCCGCCCCAACCGGCCCCGCCCCGCCGTCTGGTGGTCGGCCACCGCGATCAGGCCCTCGGGCGCCCCCGTCCGGGCCTGCTCGAGCACCCACCGGTTGGTCGAGTCGATCTCCGGGAACCACCGGACGTCCCCGAACCGGGTGGCCGCGAGCACCGATCTGGCGCCGGCCGGGAGCACATGGGTAACGATATGGGCTTCCCACCCGGAGGAGATGAGTGCTCCAGAAGGTCCTGATCGCAAACAGGGGCGAGATAGCCGTGCGGGTCATCCGCACCTGCCGTGAGCTGGGCATCCCCTCGGTGGCCGTCTATTCCGAGCTCGACCGTGACGCCCTGCACGTGCGGCTGGCGGACGAGGCCTTCGCCCTCGGGGGCCAGACCGCGGCCGAGAGCTACCTCAACACCCCGGCCATCCTCGACGCCATCTCCCGGAGCGGCGCCGACTCGGTCCACCCGGGGTACGGGTTCTTCTCCGAGAACGCCGACTTTGCCCGGGCCATCACCGCCGCCGGCGTGACCTTCATCGGCCCCCCGCCCGAGTCCATCGAGGTCATGGGGGACAAGATCAGCTCCCGCCACGCCGCCGAGAAGGTCGGGGTGTCGGGTGTGCCCGGCCGGTCGGAGCCGGTCACCGACCCCCGCGAGGTAGTGGCGTTCGGCGACGAGGTCGGCTGGCCCGTCGCCATCAAGGCCGC
>DASUHN010000232.1 GCA_036273495.1 Acidimicrobiales bacterium
AGCCTCGGTCCGGGTGGAGCGCACCGGCGCCGTCACGGTGCGGACGGGTGCGTCGCCGCACGGCCAGGGGCTCGGGACCACTCTGCGGACCGTGGTCCACGAGGTGCTGGGCGTGGCGGCCGACGACGTCGAGGTCGTGACCGGTGACACCGCCGCCGCCCCGTTCGGCATGGGTAGCGCCGGCAGCCGGTCGATGGCGGTGGCGGGCTCGGCGGTGCGGATGGCGGCCGACGAGGTGCGTCGCCAGGCCACCGAGCTGGCCGCCCATCTCCTGGAGGCGGCCGCCGAGGATCTCGAGTGGGAAGGAGGGGAGGTGGCGGTGCGCGGCGTCCCCTCCCGCCGCCTCGCCCTGGCCGAGCTGGGCCGGCGGGCCGCCCTGGCCGACCGGCCCCCCGGGATGGAGCCGGGACTCGAGGCCCGGGCCGTCTTCGAGCCCGAAGGCTTCAACTACCCCTACGGCACCCACGCGTGCGTCGTGGAGGTCGACCCCGAGACTGGGGCGGTGCGCGTCCTCGACTACGTCGCGGTCGACGACTGCGGCCGGGCCGTCAGCCCCACCATCGTCGAGGGCCAGATCCACGGCTCGACCGCCCAGGGTGTGGCCCAGGCCCTCCTCGAAGAGGCCGCCTACGACTCCGGCGCCCAGCCGCTGGCCACCTCGTTCCTCACCTACTGCCTGCCGTCGGCTGCCGAGCTTCCCTCCTTCCGGGTGGCGCGGACCGAGGTCCCCACCGACCGCAACCCCCTCGGGGCCAAGGGCATCGGTGAGGCCGGCACCATCGGCGCGCCGCCCACCGTCGTCAACGCCGTACTCGACGCCCTGACGCCCCTCGGCGTGGTCCATCTCGACATGCCGGTCTCGCCCGAGCGCATCTGGCGGGCCGTGGCCGGGGCCGGAGACGGGGTATGAACGCTCCCGTGGGCCGTCCCACCGACGCCGCCGGGGCCCTGGAGGGCTACCGGGCCAAGCGCGACTTCGCCGTCACGCCGGAGCCGGCCGGGGACGCCGTCCCCTCCGAGGACACGGCTCTCCGTTTCGTCGTCCAACGTCACCGGGCCCGCCGGCTCCACTACGACCTGCGCCTCGAGATGGCCGGGGTGCTGGCCAGCTGGGCCGTTCCGAAGGGCCCCACCCTCGACCCGGGCGCCCGTCGCGCCGCCTTCCACGTCGAGGACCACCCCATCGAGTACCGGGACTTCGAGGGGGTCATCCCACGCGGGGAGTACGGCGGCGGGGACGTGATCGTCTGGGACCGGGGCACGTGGGAGCCGGCCAAACCCGGGGATCCGGTGAAGGCCGTCGCCACGGGGGAGATCCATTTCGACCTTCACGGGGAGAAGCTGCGCGGCCGCTTCGTCCTCGTCCGGACCCGCGCCGACGACAGCGGCCGCGAGACATGGCTGCTCCTGCACAAGCACGACGACGATGCCCGGCCCGGCTGGGATCCCGAGGACCACCCCCGCTCGGTCAAGAGCGGGCGCACCAACGACGAGGTCTCCGCCGACCCGTACGCTCTGTGGCACGGGGACCGGCCTGCGGCCGAGGCCGAGGTGCGCCTGGACGGATCGGCACCGACGGCCGGGACGGCAGGGGAGATGGGGGAGTCCGCTCCACCCTCGTGGCGCTCTCCCGACGCTGACGAGCTGGCCGCCCTCGACGCCATGGGGGAGCAGGGCACCTGGGTCCTGCAAGGTCGTGAGCTCCGCTTGACCAACCTGGACAAGGTGCTGATCCCGGGACGGGCCGGCGAGGCGGCGGTGACCAAGCGCGACCTCGTCCGCTACTACACGCGCATGGCGTCGGTGATCCTGCCCTATCTGGCCGAGCGTCCGGTGAACCAGCACCGCTTCCCGAACGGCGTCGACAAGCCCGGGTTCTGGCACAAGGAGATCCCGGACTACGCGCCGGAGTGGATCACCCGGTGGCACAACGACGAAGCCGACCCCGGCGAGACGGAGTGGTACGCCGTGATCGACAGCGCCCCCACGCTGGCGTGGATGGCCAACTACGCCGCCGTCGAGCTGCACGCCTGGACGTCGCGCCTGCCGGACGTGCGCCAGCCGACGTGGGCGCTGATCGACATCGACCCCGGCACCGAGACTGCGTTCTCCGACGTCGTGCTCCTGGCCCGGCTCTACCGGTCGGGACTCGAGCATCTCGGCGTGGAGGGCGTTCCCAAGGTCACCGGCGGGCGGGGTCTGCACATCTGGGTTCCGATCGCCCCCGGGTACTCGTTCGACGACACGCGGGCGTGGGTCGAGGCCCTCTCGCGCGCCGTGGGGGCCACCGTTCCCGACCTGGTCAGCTGGACCTGGGAGAAGCGGGCGCGCCACGGACGGGCCCGCCTCGACTACACCCAGAACGCCATCAACAAGACCCTCGTTGCGCCGTACGGGGTGAGGGCGGCGCCGGGCGCTCCGGTGTCGGTGCCGATCGAATGGGACGAGCTCGACGACCCCGACCTGAGGAGTGACCGCTGGACGATCCGCACCGTGCCGGACCGGGTGGCCGGGATCAGGGATCCCTTTACCCGCCTCCTCCGCCGGCCCCAGCAGCTGCCCACCATCTGAGGGCAGCCGGGATCAGTGGCCGGGCTGGTCCTCCAGGCCGACTGCCCAGGCGATCCAACCGACCGCCCCGGCCAGGGCCAGCTCGGCGATGGTCGAGAAGATCGCACCCACCAGCTCAGAGGTGGAGCCCGGCAGGTCGTGGCTGAGGAAGGCGGCGTTGGCGGCGATGTCGAACGCCGAGCTGATGGCGAGCGCGAACAGGCCGCCGGCCACGATGGCAAGCGGGACCCGCAGCAGGCGCCGGCTCCAGTGGCGGGGGCGGGGCGGCGTCGGGCTCGCCCACGAGGTGGCCTCCTGCTCGCACATCGGGCACACCTTCATCCCGTCCCGGATGACTATCTGCTCGGCGGTCAGCACGTGGCCGCGGGGGCAGGTCTCGGTGGTGGGAAGGGGCTGGGTCGGATCGGACACGCCGGCAGGCTACCGACCGGCAATCGCTCCCCAGCCGCGGCCGCGGCGGCCCGCCGTGGGCCCGTCAGGCGTAGAGGTTGACGGTCTGGTCCAGACCGAGCTCGATGGGGTGGGCGCGCCCGGTCGCCACGAGCACGAACATCAGCGGGTCGCCCCGGACCTCGGGGCCCCCGCCGCCCACCGCGACGGGATCCATCCCGTCGAGCCGCAGGGTCGCCGGGCCCCAGTCCCGGTCGGACAGCAGGTCGACGACGTGGGAGACCGCCGCCCGCAGTCCCGGCCCGTGCTCGCTCGGCCGGCCCAGGGCGTCGCGGATGTCGTCGGCATGGACGTAGGCGTCGTACCAGATGCCCTCGACGGCCATTCCGAGCGTGCCCGGCACCTCCACGGGGGGAGGCCCGGCCCAGGCGGCGTCGTCCAGGCCGGAGGCGATGTCGGCGAGGACCTTGCCCGCCGCCACCAGCTCGTCGGCCAGCTCCTCGGGAGAGCGCCCGGCCCGTTCCTGGGCCTGGCGATCGGGACGGTCGGGCTCGGTCAGCAGGTTGGCTCGGCCGGCGGCGATGTCGGCCGCCGTGCCCACCACGTGGGCTGCCACGTCGGCCACCGTCCAGCCTGAGCAGCGGGTCGGCGTCGACCACTCCTCGGCCCTCAGGGGCCGGATCAGGGCATCGAAGCCGACCAGCTCCTCGACCAGGCCGGAGACCACGGTCTCGCGCGGAAGGGTCACGGCGTCATCCTCCTGAGATGGGGCCGCCCGTCACGTCTGCGAGCAGGCGGCGGTGGTGGTCGCGTCCCTCCCGGACCGCGGGATGGGAGGCGTGGGCCTCGAGGATCCGGGTCAGGCCGGGCTGCTCGGCCGCCAACCGCCGGCCCACCCGGGCCAGCGTGGCCGGCCCGGGTGGACAGCCCGCCTCCAGCTCCCGGTCGAGCGCCACGCCGAAGCCGGTGACCCATTTCCGGTACAGGTAGGCCAGCGCCCCCTCCAGGCACCCCAGCGCCGACGTGAAGGATGTCACAGTAACCAGGTATGTGAAATGTGGCTCCGCTCGGGGGCACTCCACCCCCCGGGTTCGTTCCACATGGTCCGAATTGCTCAGCGTCGATTCGGACCATGTGAAACCGGACCCGGGGGGCAGGTCCTCCGGCCCCGCACCGCCAATAGGCACCCCCATGCGGGGCGGGAGCGGGTCTCCCCGGCGGGCGGGGCGAACATGGCGGGTCCTGGTGGCGGCGGCGGTGACCGCGCTGCCGGCGCTGGCCGGCACGACGCTGGCGGGCCCCACGGCCGCCCGGGCCTCCGAGGGGGCGGTCAGCGCCGGCCAGGTGGTGTTCCGGCCCACCGGCCCGACGATCCTCAGCGTCGACGGCGCCGCCTACCGCGGCGACGTCGTGGTCGGCCCTGCCGCGGGCGGCCTGGCGGTGGTCAACCGGGTCGGGTTCGAGGACTACGTGGCGGGTATCGCCGAGATGCCCCCGAACTGGCCGGAGGCGGCGCTGGCGGCCCAGGCCGTCGCCGCCCGCACCTACGCCCTGTGGCAGGTACTGGTCCACCCCGCCGGGGCGTGGGACGCCGCCGGCGGCCAGATCTGCGCATCGGACGCGTGCCAGGTCTACGCCGGCATGGCCAAGGAACGTCAGCCCGGGTCCGGCGCCTGGCTGGCGGCGGTGCGGGGCACGAGCGGGACCGTCCTTCTGTACCAGAACCGGGTGATCGAGGCCCTGTACGGCTCGAGCGACGGGGGCAGGACCGTGTCGGGCGGGGTGCCATGGCTCCCGGCCGTGTCCGACCCGGAGGACGCCATCAGCCCCGAGCACCACTGGTCCTGGTCCGAGTCCCTGGCCTCGCTGGCCCCGGCCCTCGGCGTGCCGGCGGGCTCGTCCCTCGTGAGCCTGGTGAGCCGGCCCGACGCCGTCATCGCCACCCTGCAGGGCCCCGACGGGACGACGTCGACCCAGCCTCTGGCCCCGGCGGACTTCCACTCCCTGCTGAATTCGCGGCTGGCGCCGCCGGCGGGCCTGCCCCTGGCCCTGCCCAGCTGGCGGTACTCGGTGTCGACGAGCGGCACCGACGTGGTCGTCGACGGATACGGGTTCGGCCACGGGATGGGGATGAGCCAGTACGGGGCCCTCGGCAAGGCCCTGCGGGGCTGGAGCGGGGCCCAGATCCTCGCCTCGTACTACGGCCCCGCCCGGCCCGTGCGGCTGGCGCCGGGCCAGGAGCCCGCCACCATCGGGGTGGCGCTGGCCGACGGGGTGGGCCGGGTCCGGGTGTCGGCCACCGGCCCCTACCGCGTGCTCGACGGGTCGGGCCGAACCCTGGCCACCGCCGGCGGGGGCAGCTGGGACGTCGTTCCCCACGGGTCAGGCGTGACCGCCACCGCCGCAGCCGGCACCGCCGCCTCCCCACCCCCGACCCTCCCGCCGGCCCAGGTGGGGGCGGCCGGAGCCGGCCGCGCCAGCCCCGTGCCCGGGACCGGTCCCGGCGGCGGCGGAGAGGGAGGGGCCGGCCGGACCCTGGCCGGCCAGGTGGTGGCCGGGGCCCAGGCGTCGGCGCCGGGTGGCCTGGCGCCCGAGCTCACGCCGGTGGGCCGGTCGGCGCCGGGCCGGGCCGCCCTCGTCACGGTCCTGGCCGTGGCCCTCCTGGCCGAGGCCGGAGTGGTGACGCGCCTGGTGCGCCGGCGGTCAGCGGTGGGCGTGGCGGTGCTCGGCGGCCAGATGCGAGTGCCCGGTCCCGATCGGTAGCCCGACGCGGTCCTCCAGCCCCGGGAAGGGCGCCCGGTAGGCGCAGGCGTCGCAGTTGGGCACGGCCTCGCCCCGCCGGGCCTCGTCGGCCCGGGCCAGGACCAGCTCGGCCACCTCGGGCCCCGCTCCCAGATAGCCGGCGTCCACTACCTCGATGCCCGTATCAGCGGTGAACCGGGCGAAGTCGTCCCGCATGCGGTCGATCAGCACCCCCGTGGCGAGGAACCAGGCCAGCGCCGCCACCCGGTCCGCCCCCAGCCGGCGGAGCTGCTCCAGCGCCTCGGGCACGCTCGGCCACGTCACGCCCGAGAACCCGGTGACGACCGACCGCGATCCCGCCATGTCCGCCAGCAGCCGGGCCACCCGGTAGGCCTCGGCGTTCGCATCCGGGTCCGAGCTGCCCCGGGCCAGGACCCCCAGCGGCAGCCCCAGTCCCCGTGCCTCCTCCAGCCGGCGCCGGCCCAGGGCCAGCAGGCTGTGGTCGGCGCCGAAGGGCCGGGCGTAGCTGATCCGGGCCCGGGGGTGCCGGTCCCGGGCCTCGGCCACCACGGCGGGAACGTCGGACTTGGAGTGGCCGGCGGCGTGCAGCATGACCGGCACCACCACCACCTCCTCCGCCCCGGCCGCCAGCACCTCCTCCATCACGTCCCCGGCGGGGGGATCGGACAGCTCGAGGAAGCCCAGCCGCACCTCGGTGCCCGGCCGGGCCGCCGCCACGGACCGGACCAGGGCCGCCATCTCGGCCAGGCCGGCGGCGGACCGCGATCCGTGGCCCACGAGGACCAGGGCGTCGGGCCGCTCAGCCACGGCGTGCACCCGGCCCGCCGGCCAGCCGCAGCAGGGCGTTGACGGCGGCGGCGGCGACCGCCGACCCCCCCTTCTCGCCGACGTTCGACACCGCCGGGAGCCCCGACGCCCGCAGCGCCTCCTTGCTCTCGGCCGCCCCGACGAAGCCAACCGGCAGGCCCACGACCAGCGCCGGTTCCACCCGCCCCGCCGCCGCCAGCTTCACCAGCTCCACCAGCGCCGTGGGGGCGCAGCCCACGACGAACACCGCCCCCCGCCGGTGGGCCGCCGCCGCCATCCGCATGGCCGCCGCGCTCCGGGTCGGCGCCCCGTCACCGCCCGATCCCGGGGGCACGCGCCCCAGGAAGCACGTCGCCGCCACCGAGGTGATGCCCGCCGCCACCATTTCCACGTCGGCGACCACAACCGCCCCCCGGCGCAGTGCTTCGACGCCGGACGCCAGCGCCGTCTCGTCCAGCACCAGCGAGGTGGCGTACTCGAGGTCGGCGCTGGCGTGGATCACCCGCTCGGCCACCGCCCGGGACAGCGGTCCCAGGGCCGAGAGGTCCACCCGTTCGGCCAGGATCCGGTAGCTCTCGGCCTCGATGGGATGGACCGAGCCCGGCGTCGTCACGCCACCACCGCGGGGTCGATGGCGCCGGCCGGGCACACCTCCACGCACTCGAGGCACGCGGTGCACCGGGCGGCGTCCACGCGAGGCCGGCGGGGCGCGGGCACGAGGGCGCCCTCGGGGCACGTCGCCAGGCACGCCCCGCACGCCGTACAGCGGGCGCCGACAGTCACGGCGTTGGCGATCAGCGCGGTCACGGGCACGGCCGGTACCCCCGGGGCGTCACCATGCGCCCGCCGGCGAGGCGCGTCGAGCTGGCGCCCACCACCACACAGGTGGTCATGCCGACGGAGCCGGCGTCCACGGCGGACAGCGTCGTCCAGGTCACCCGCTGGCCCGGCCGGTAGGCGTCGGTCACCACCCCCACCGGCGTCTCCGGCGGCCGGTGCCGGCGCAGGATGTCGAGGGCCGCCTCCAGCTGCCAGGTCCGCCCGGTCGAGCGCGGGTTGTACAGGGTGACGACGAGGTCGGCCTCGGCGGCCGCCCGCACCCGGTGCTCGATGACCTCCCACGACGTCAGCAGGTCCGACAGGCTCACCACGGCGTGGTCGTGGCCGAGCGGGGCGCCGAGCAGAGCCGCCGCCGCCAGCCCGGCCGTCACGCCCGGCACGACGGTGATCTCGACCTCGGGCGCCACCTCCGGCGCCAGCTCCAGGGCGATCGAGGCCATGGCGTACACCCCGGCGTCTCCCGAGCAGACCAGCGCCACGCGCCGCCCGGCGGCGGCGTGGGCGAGGGCGCCGCCGGCCCGATCCTCCTCCCGGCCGATGGGGTGGCGCTCGACGATCTGGCCCGGCCCCAGGAGATCGGCGGCCTGGTCCACGTACGGGGAGTACCCGGTGACCACCTCGGCGGCACGCACCGCCGCCGCCGCCGCCGGGGTCCGGTGGGCGGGGTCACCCGGGCCCAGCCCGACCAGGGCCAGCTCGCCGCGGGGGCGGGCCCGGCGGGCCACCGCCACCGTGGCCGCAGCCGACGTCCGCTTGGCGACCACCAACGACGCGTCCGGGCCGGCGGCCAGGAGGGCGGCGGCCTCGGCCACGCTGGGCGTGCCGACCGCGTCCGCCACCACCGGGCTGGGGTTGGGAACCGCCACGGCGGCCAGCGCCGGGGCCGGGAAGGCGCGGACCGGAGGGCCCAGCCCGACCACCGCCGGGTGCGCCGAGCGGCGGTCGATGGTCGCCACCACGCCGACGCTGGGGGCGGCCAGCCCCGCCTCGGCCAGCACCGCGGCCAGCAGCGCCTGCACCTCGGCGGCCTCCGCTCCGGTCGAGCAACCCACCCCCGCCACGAGCGAAGGGGGATGCAGGACCACGCGCCCGGCCTCGGCCGGCAGGGAGCGATCGGTGACCAGCACCCGCTCCGGCCCCGGCCCCCTTGGCAGCCCCGCCGGGAGCGGCCACCCCGCCAGATCCGGGTCCACCTCCACCACCGGGTGCCGCCCCGCCAGGATGCCGACGGTAACGCCCGCCACGTCGCCGGCGGCGGCGAAGCCGGGCAGCCCGTCCAGGGCGGGTACCCCGGCGGCGTCGGTGGCCGTGGTCACGACCGGCTCGGCCCCTAGAAGGGCGGCCACGGAGCGGGCCAGGTCGTTGGCCCCCCCGGCGTGGCCGCCGCAGAGCGGCACCGCCCACCGGCCCGCCTCGTCCACGCAGACCACGGCCGGGTCCCGCTCCTTGCCCTCCAGGAGGGGAGCGACGATGCGCACGGCGGCGCCGGTGGCGAGCATCAGGACCAGTCCGTCCACGTCCCGCCAGAGGCGCCGCACCGCGTCACCCGCGCCGCCGTGGACCGACTCGAACGGCAGCCGGGCAGCCAGCGCGCGCCCGCCCCGGGTCACCGAGACGGTGACGACCCTCATCCCGCGTCACCACCCGGGCCCCAGACCACGAACACCGGGTTCTGGGCCGCCAGCCGCAGCCCGCCGTCGGGGAGGCGCCGGCCCCGGGCCACGCCGACCTGCACCAGGTTCCCGAGGCGGGCCTCGGCCTCGGCCGCCCGGTCCACGGCGGCGACCGTCGCCACGCCCCGGCCCTCGGGCCGGAGCCGGGCCAGCACGGCGTCGAGGACCTCGACCCCGCCCCCGCCCACGAAGGCCCGGTCGGGATCGGGCAGCCCGTTCAGCGCCGCCGGGGCCCGCCCCTCGACGACCTCCAGCGCCGCTCCGTGGCGGTCGGCGTTGCGGCGGGCCCGG
>DASUHN010000233.1 GCA_036273495.1 Acidimicrobiales bacterium
GGAAGGGCCGCTGACCGGCGCCAACCCGATCAGGGCGCGGACGTCAGGCGAAGACGTCGATCACGCCGTGAGTGGCGAGGAACTCGGCCAGCCCGTCGACCAGGCGCAGCTCGCTGAGGTCGGGTAGCGGGATCCAGGCCACCTCGGCGGCATCGTCACCGGCGCGGGTCTCGGCGTCGGCAGGGCCCACCGAAGTGGCGCGGAAGTCGAAGATGACGAAGTGGTGATCGGTCCCGATCCGCTCGACCCAGCCGAGCAGCTCGTCGCAGACCACGTCGAGACCGGTCTCCTCCGCCACCTCGCGGACCACCGCCTCGGCCAGGGTCTCACCCGTCTCGACTCTTCCGCCCGGGACGGACCACTCCCCCGCTGCCGGGCCGTGGCCCCGGCGCACGAGCAGCAGATGCTCGTCCTGGACGACGACCGCTCCGACGCACACCTCAGGACCCACGACCGCCTCCTTCCCGTTCACAGGGCGCGGTGCATGACAATGAGCCGCGCCACCAGACCCGCACCCTCCAGGAACTGCTTGGTGTCCCGGGCGCCGGGAAGGGCCACCACGTCGACGCCCGAGCAACCGGCGCTGCGGAGCCACTCGGTCCCGGCATCGACGATGGCGGCGCCGACCCCGACGCTGCGCGCGTCCGGTTCGACATAGAGCACGTCGAACGACCCCACCGCGGGGTTGGAGCGGGCGCGCACCGCACCCACGCCCACGATCGAGTCGTGGAGGGTCCCGGCCAGGAGCAGGCGGTCGGTGCCCGAGGTGTATCCCTCGAGCCAGGTGCGCACCGCATCCGGGTCCTCGTGGCGCAGGCCGTGGGTCAACAGCTCCCCGCCCCGGAAGGCGGCGGCAGCGGCGCCAGCGGCGCCAGCGAGCTCGGCCAGCCGCGGCAGCTCCTCGACCCGTGCCGGCCGGGCCGCCTCCATCAGCCCGCTGGGTCGGACAGCAGCTGCTCGGCGCGGTGGAGGATGGTCTTGCGGCCGCGGTGGGCCGCCTCGTAGGCGCGGACCGCCTCCAGCTCGGGGGGCGAGAGTCCTGCCAGCCGCTGCACCACCTGCATGGCCGACAGGGTGTCGTATCCCGGTATGGCCAGATGGGTGGAGTCCCCGGCGTGGGCCACCGAGCCGTTCCCTCCGGTCCCCGTCGCGGGGCTGCCGGGCGGGGCGGTGACGGGGCCGGGCGCCGGCCCGGGGCGGTCGATGCCCATGGGCTCCACGCTCGGGCGGGCCCGGGGAGGCGGAGGCGGCGGCGGAGGAGGCGGAGGGGCAGCCGGCGCGCGGACGGGACCCCCGGGAGGCGACGAGAGGCGGTCCATCACGCCCTTCACCAGCTTCTCGGCCTCGGCCTGCAGCTGGGGAGCCGCCATCTGGCCGAGCATCCGGGCCGTGGTCAGCTGGGTCGTCAGGCGTTCCCGGCCCTTCTCGACCAGCTTGGGCATCTCCTCGGTCACGGTGAAGAACAGCCCCAGCGGTGCGTACACGAACACGTCGAGGGCCGATTCCAGGGGGTTCCTGTCCTCGCTCACGGCCATGACGGTAGTGCGTCAGTCGGTGCGCACGATCAGGACGTCCCGGTTGGCGTGGTGCGACAGTGTGTTCGGGACGCTGCCGGTTATGAACCGGCTGGCCGAGGTCATCCCCTTGGAGCCGACGACGATCAGGTCGGCGTCGGTCTCGTCGGCCACCTGGAGAAGAACGGTCACGGGCTCGCCGCGACCGGTCCGGGCGCGGACCGAGCGGGCTCCGGCCTCGGTGGCACGCTCGACGCCGGCCCGGGCCAGCTCCTCGGCGCCGGCGCTGGCGGTGAGAGCCCATTCCATGTCGGCGGGAACCGAACCGGTGTTCCGGGTCTCGTCCCCGCCCTCGGGGTAGGCGGTCACGACCACGAGGCTGGCGTCAGTAGCGGCGGCCAGCTCGGCGGCGTGGGTCACCGCCCGGGCCGCGGTCTCCGATCCGTCGGTGCCGACCACGATCGTCGACCACGGCGTCACACGCAGTCGCGACAGAGCATCCGGTCGCGGTCAGCCAGCTGGCTGGGATGCTTGACGAGGAAGCAGGACTGGCACACGAACTCGTCGGGCTGCTTGGGGAGCACCTTGCCACTGCTGTCCCCCCGCTCCTCGACGTCGGGGACGTCCTCCTCCTCGTCCTCCTCTTCCTGGACGACGAGGCGCTCTTTGAGGATGACGTCGAGGCTGGCTTCGACGTCCTCGTCGAGCTCCTCGTCCTCCTCTTCCTCCTCTTCCTCGGTCTCGGTACGGGCGGCAGCGGCAGCGGTGTCCCCGCCCTCCGCCTCGTCGGAGTCCTCTCCGGCCTCCCCACCCTCAGCGTCGATGTCGATCTCGTCGCCGGCGAGGTCGTCATCGGCCAGGTCGTCATCCCCGAGATCGTCCTCGTCGAGCTCCTCGAGCTCGTCCTCGCTGATCTCCTCCGGCTCTTCGAGCGCGTCGTCCTCTTCCTGCTCTTCGTCGAGGTCGTCGGCCATGAAAAGGGTCCTTGGGTAGGCGGTGCCGGCGGAGCATATACGTCGGCGCGCGGCGTTCCGGACGGTCCTCTTACCCCTCCGGAGGGCTCCCCAACAGCCTCCGGGCCGGGGCGACGTTCGATCCGGAAAGTCTTTGGGGCCGTCCGGTGGTCCGCCCGGAACTCCTGTTCCGAGGGGTTATTGGGACGTTCTCTACTCGACTTCCCGGACCGACGCCGCCCCCCGTGAGCCCCCTGCCACACGCCACGTCGAACTGCTCCGCCGCGTCTGGAAGACCCAAGTCCTGACCTCGGGGCTACCTGGGACCGAACAAGTAATGGCGCGCGCGTGACTTGGCGTCAAGGGCCGTAGCCCCGTTTCTGGGCCCGGGGGCCGAGACGGACAACTTCCGTTGCGGGCCGGCCGATAAGGCGCCGTCAGGCAGAGTTTGGCCGGCTCCGGCGGGCCTCGGCCCGGCGCTCCGCCTCCAGCCGCTCGAGGCCCACCTGGCTGTGGTCCACGAAGCTCATGGCGGCGGCCAGGGCGCGGTGGCCGGCGTGGTCGGCGATGAGGCGGTGCATCTCCTGGGCCACCCGGCGGTAGGCGGGATGGCCCTGGGGCCCGGAGCGCAGCTCGATGAGATGCATGGCTTGGCGGGCGTTCATCTGCATGACGTAGCGGACGCGGAACCCGAGGGCCACCGCGTAGGAGGCCTGGTCGGGGAACGCGGCGGCCATGTCCGAGTACAGGTCGGCGGAGCGCTGCATCGACTCGCGGTAGGGCTCCTCGGCACCGGCGTCGAGGACCGGCCCCGGGACCTCGAAGCCGTGCTCGGGACCCAGGCTCTGCCATTCGATGGTGAGCAGGCGGTGACGCTGCAGGTCGCGGAAGGCGCCGTAGTCGGACAGGACGTCGAAGCGGTAGTCGGTGCGCTCGAAGGCCCGTCCCGGCTTGTGCCGGCGGTTGGTGCGCTCCCCCACGTAGGTCTGCACCACGACCAGCTTCTCCTCCGCCGACATGGCCTCCACCCGGGACAGCAGCTGGTCCTCGGGCAACTCCGAGTACGGGTAGAGCATGGCGGCGACGACCTTGTCCTCCCCCGCCGGGTCGTGGTCGACGAGGACGACCTCGGGCCGCTCCTCCGCCTCCTCCCCCTTGAGGAGCCGTTGGGCCAGTTGGGCCATGCCCTCCCGGTTCTCGGCCAGATAACGGCTCCACGCCACACCCCGGTCCTCGACGTCCACCCGGCGGACGAACGAGGGGATCACCTTGCGGAGCTCGTCGAGCATCATCTCGGCGTACACCTGGGCCTCGGGCAGGGGGTGGGCGCGCATGCGCAACAGGAGCTGCTCGTAGCCCTGGCCGGTGCCGTAGATGCCGACGTTGGACAGCGCCGCCGCCGGGAGCAGGCCCCGCACGGCGTCGAGGGCCTTGGCCTTCACCGACTGGCGGTGGACGAAGTCGGAGTCCCCGGGCTGGCGGGGGTAGGCCTCGGCAAACCAGGCCTGCATACGCCGGAGCAGCTCGGAGTAGGTGTCGAACATCCGGTCCATCTCGCCGACGTAGCGGGCGCCGATCGCCGACTCCAGCACGGCCGGGTCCCGGAAGTACCGGTAGCGGCCCCGGTCGAGCCGGGCGTCGTAGGCGATATAGCGCGTGGACTGCTCGAGGTACGACATCAGCCGTCCCCACTCGAGGATCTTGGTGAGGAGGTTGGAGGCCTGCTCGCACGCGAGATGCACCCCGCCGAGCTGGGCCACCGAGTCGTCCCCGTAGTCGTAGAACACCCGGGCGTAGAGCTCCTCGGCTCGGGACAGGCCGACGGTGGCGTCGACGGTCTGGTCCCCGCTCATGTCGAGGTCACCGACGAACTCGTCCAGGAACAGGCGCCGGAGGCTCTTGGCCGACCGCGAATAGCGGGCGAAAAGCGCGCCTTTGACGACCTCGGGCAGGTTCACGAGGGCGAACACGGGCCGGTCGAGGTTGGTGAAATACCGCCGCAGGACGTCGGCCTCGTCGGGGGCGAAGTCCTCGACGACGTAGGGATGGGTCATGCCCGGACCAGAGTACGACCGGGCTGCTCAGCCGTCGCGGACTGCTGGAGGCCGCCGAAGGGTCAGTGGCGGACGACCAGCTTGCCGAGCTGCTCCCCCGCTTCCAGCCGCTCGAGGGCGCCCGGGAGGGCGTCCAGACCGGAGACCACGTCGTCCACGGCCACCGGCAGGCCCTGGGCCACGAGGGCTGTGACCTCGGCGAACTCGGCGTAGGAGCCCATGGTCGACCCGATGATCTCGTGCTGCTTGAAGAACAGCCGGGGCAGGGATATCTCCACCTTGGAGCCGGCGGTACCGCCGCAGGTGACCAGGCGGCCGCCCGGAGTGAGGGCGCGGAGCGAGCGGTCCCAGGTGGCCGCCCCCACGTTCTCGAAGACCACGTCGGCGCGCACGGGGAAGTCCTCGGTGGAGTCGAAGGCGTCTTCGGCGCCCATCTCCCT
>DASUHN010000234.1 GCA_036273495.1 Acidimicrobiales bacterium
GCCATGGTCCCGGCCTCGCTGGCGGGTGACGTCGTGGCGGTCCTCGGACTCTCGGACATCCCCGTGCAGATGCCGCTGCAGGTCCGGACGGCGGCCAGCACCAGCCCGGCTGCGTCCGGATCCCCTGATCTCAGCGGGTTCAGCCCCCAGGCCATCCAGCACGCCTACCAGGCCGACACCCTGCCGGCCGCGTCGGGCAGCACGATCGCCGTGATCGCCAGCGGGGACATGACGTCCACGATCGCCGACCTCCGCTACGCCGAGGCGGGATGGCACCTGCCCCAGGTGCCCGTGAACGTCGTCTACGCCGGGCCCAAGGCCGCCATCGTCGACAACAACCCTCTGACCGGCAACCTGGAGTGGGACCTCGACCTGCAGATCTCCACCGGCGTTGCCCAGAACGTAAAGAGCCTCACCGTCTACGACGTCGCCACCTTCACCGACTCCGAGGTGGCCCGGGGCATCAACATGTTCGCCTCCCAGGACAAGGCCCAGTCGCTGTCGGCCTCCCTGGGCGAGTGTGAGTTCCTGGCCTTCCTGGACGGCGCCATGATCACGACCGACCAGGCGCTGGAGGAGGCGGCGGCCCAGGGCCAGAGCATGTTCGCCTCGACCGGGGACAACGGCTTCGCCTGCCCCGAGGTGGCTTCCACGGGCGCCCCGGGCGGGCCCCCGGACGTCAGCTGGCCCGCCGACGGCGAGTGGACCACCGGAGTGGGCGGCACCACGCTCCTGGCCGACTCCAGCGGCAACGTGACCCAGGAGATCGCCTGGATCGGCGGTGGCGGCGGGATCTCCCCGTTCGAGGCCGCCGGCCCCTGGACCCTCCAGGCCAACGGCGTGGGCCAGACCTGGCAGTTCACCAACCAGGGCGGCCGCAGCGTTCCCGACGTGTCCGCCGACGCCGACCCCAACACCGGCGTCGTCGTCTACGACGGGAAGAACAGCACGACGGTGGTCGGAGGCACGAGCGTGGCCAGCCCGCTGGTGATGGGGCTGTGGTCCCGCATCGACAACGCCGACGCCGGCAGCCTGACCGGGGACGCCTCGGTCAGCTTCTACCGGCTGTACGAGAAGACCAACCCGGCCACGGTCGTCCAGGGGCCGCTCGGACCGGTCTTCGTACCGAACACCAACCCCCAGCCGGTGAACGGCTTCCGCGACATCGTCCTCGGCACCAACGGCGCCTACGCCGCCACGCCGGGCTACGACTACACGACCGGCATCGGGGTCCTGCAGACCGCCACGCTGGCCAAGCTCCTCAGGCAGTAACGCCCTCGGGTCCTCGAGCGGCCCGGACCGGGCCCGGCGCGTCCCTCACGGACGGGCCGGGCCCGGTTTGGCTGTTCGGCCGGCACGGGCAAGGCTGACTTCGTGCACCTGCCCCTGTCGGACCGCCTGGCCCTCCTCACCGGCCGCGGCGTCACCCTGGGGACCCTCGCCGAGCGCCTGGCCGCCGTCCACGGGGACCGGCGCATGGTCGAGGAGGCCTCTCCCGTCCGGGGGGAGGCCAGCCGGCTCCATCTCACCTTCCCCCGCGCCGCCGCGCGGGTGGGGGAACTGGCCCAGGCCATCGCCGGCAAGACCGGGCGGGGTGACCGGGTCGTTCTGGCCCTGCCCAACGGCTACGAGCTGCTCCTGGCGGTGCTGGCCGCCGCCCGGGCCGGGGCCATCCCCGTCCCCCTCAACGCCGAGCTGACTCCGGCGGAGGTCGACCTCGTCGCCGCCGACTCCGGCGCCACCCTGGTCGTCAGCGACCTCGAGGACCTGGCGGTGCCGCGCCGCGGCCCCCGTGCCGACGCGGCCCCGGCCGATCCCGGCGACGTCGGCGCCATCTTCTACACGTCGGGCACCACTGGGCGGCCCAAGGGCGTCCGTCTCACCCACCGGGCCCTCCTCGGAGAGCTGGGGGCCGGGGCGCTGTGGCCGGGCCGCCTCCACCGGGACGAAGCCGTCTTCGGCCTGCCCGTGTCCCACATCATGGGGTTCATCGCCGTGCTGGGGATGGCGGTGGCGGGGATCCCCGTGTACTTCCTGCCCCGCTTCCGCCCCGACGCCGCCCTCGACGCCATCGAGGAGCGCCGGGCCACGATCTTCGTGGGGGTGCCGGCCATGTACCGGCTGATGGACGAGGCGGGGGCCGAGACCCGCGACCTCCGCTCGGTCCGGGTCTGGGCCTCAGGCGCCGACGCCATGCCCGCCGACCTGGCCCGGAAGTTCCAGCGGATGGGCGCCGCCGCCACCCTGCCCTTCCCGCTCCCGGGCGTGGGCCGGAACCTGGGCGAGGCCGCCTTCCTCGAGGGTTACGGCATGGTCGAGACCGGGGGCGGGGTCGCCTTCAAGGCGGCCCTGCCGCTGCTCCGCTTCCTGCCCGGTGACGCCCTCGGCGTGCCGATCCCGCCCAACCGCCTGCGGGTCGTGGGCGAGGACGGCCGCGACGTGCCTGCCGGCCAGGTCGGTGAGCTCTGGGTCAAGGGCCCCGGCGTGCTCCAGGGCTACCACGGGGACGAGGCCGCCACGGCCGAGGTGGTCACCCCCGACGGGTGGCTGCGCACCGGGGACATGGCGCGCAAGGGGGCGTTCGGGCTGGTGCACTTCGCCGGGCGGGGCAAGGACGTGATCAAGCGGGCCGGCTACTCGGTCTACGCCGTCGAGGTCGAGGGGGTGCTCGAGCAGCACCCGGGGGTGGCCGAGGCCGCCGTCGTCGGCCTGCCCGACGAGCGCTCGGGGGAGGCTCCCTGCGCCGCCGTCCGGAGGGCCCCGGGCAGTGCGGTCGACGCCGAGGAGCTGGCGGCGTGGGCCCGGGGGCGCATGGCCGCCTTCAAGGTGCCGGCGCGCTTCCTGTTCGTCGACGAGCTGCCCCGCACCGGCACCCGGAAGGTCCGGCGCGAGGAGGTAAAAGGGCTGTTCGGGGCCCTCACCTAGGATGCGCCGCCGATGAGCGGGCCCTACAGGGTGGTGGTGGCGAAGCCGGGGCTGGACGGCCACGACCGGGGCGCCAAGGTGATAGCCCGGGCGCTCCGCGACTCCGGCTTCGAGGTCATCTACACCGGCCTGCACCAGACGCCCGAGCAGGTGGTCCAGGCCGTGGTGCAGGAGGACGCCGACGCCCTCGGGCTGTCCCTGCTCTCGGGGGCGCACATGACCCTCGTGCCCAAGGTGATGGACCTGTTGCGGGGACAGGGGGCGGACGACGTGGTGGTGGTGGTCGGGGGGATCATCCCGGAGGCCGACATCCCCGAGCTCAAGAAGGTCGGGGTGGCCGAGGTGTTCGGACCGGGGGCGCCGCTCCCGGCGATCGCGCAGTGGTTGCAGCAGACCCTCGACTCCAGAGAGGAGCGGTAGTGGACCTGTTCGAGTACCAGGGGAAGCAGTACTTCGCCCGCTGGGACATACCGGTGTCGGCGGGAGGCGTGGCCGACACGGTCGACGAGGCGATGAAGGTGGCGGAGTCCGCCGGCTATCCCGTGGTGGTGAAGGCCCAGGTGCAGGTCGGAGGCCGAGGCAAGGCCGGAGGCATCAAGCTCGCCGCCGACGCCGACGAGGTCCGCCGGCACGCCGGCGCCATCCTCGGCCTCGACATCAAGGGCCACACCGTGCGCCGCCTGTGGGTCGAGCACGCGTCCGACATCTCCAAGGAGTACTACGCCAGCTTCACCCTCGACCGCGCCGCCAAGAAGCACCTCGGGATGGTGTCGGCCCAGGGCGGCGTCGAGATCGAGGAGGTGGCGGAGAAGGACCCGACGGCCATCGCCCGCCTCCACATCGATCCGGTGGACGGCCTCGACCTGGCCGCCGCCACGCGACTGGTCGAGGAGGCCAACCTCGACCCCGAGGCGCGGGCCGGCGCCGCCGACATCCTGGTGAAGCTCTACCGCTGCTTCGTCGAGGGGGACGCCGACCTGGTCGAGATCAACCCCCTGATCCTGACCCCGGAGGGCAAGGTCCACGCCCTCGACGCCAAGGTCACCCTCGACGACAGCGCCGCCTTCCGTCATCCCGAGTGGGACGAGTTCCGGGGCCTCGAGGAGATGGATCCGCGCGACCGCCTGGCGCGCGACAAGGGCCTGCAGTACGTGGGCCTCGACGGCTTCGTCGGCATCATCGCCAACGGCGCCGGGCTGGCCATGAGCACCTGCGACGTGGTCGAGCAGGTCGGCGGCAAGCCGGCCAACTTCCTCGACATCGGCGGGGGCGCCAACGCCGAGGTGATGGCCAACGCCCTCGAGGTCATCAACACCGACGAGAAGGTGAAGTCGATCTTCATCAACATCTTCGGCGGCATCACCCGGGGCGAGGAGGTGGCCAACGGCATCGTGGCCGCCCTCGGTCGCGTGGACATCAAGGCCCCGATCGTCATCCGCCTCGACGGCACCAATGCCGACGAGGGCCGGCGCATCCTGTCCGAACACGAGTCCGACCGCCTCGTGTCGGTGCCGACCATGCTCGGCGCGGCGCGCAAGGCCACCGAGCTGGCGGGCGGGACCGTCAGGGAAGCGCAGGTGTCACGGTGAGCATCTTCGTCGACGACAAGACCAAGGTCGTGATCCAGGGCGTCTCGCCCACCGGTCAGGGCCTCTATCACGGCCTGCGCAACCGCAGCTACGGGACCCAGGTCGTGGCGGGCACCAACCCCAAGCGCGGGGGCGAGGTCATCGAGGACATCCCCGTCTACGCCTCGGTCAAGGAGGCGGTGCAGGCCACCGGGGCCACGGCGTCGTTCATCGCCGTTCCCCCCGGGGGAGCTCCCGGCGCCATCCTCGAGGCGGCCGAGGCGGGCATCGCCTTCATCGTGTGCATCACCGAGTTCATCCCCGCCCAGGACGAGGCACGCGTCTACAACGTGCTGCGGCGCGACTTCCCCCAGACCAGGCTGCTCGGCCCCAACTGCCCCGGCATCATCAGCCCCGGCAAGTGCAACATCGGCATCACGTCGGGGGACATCGCCACGCCCGGCGGGCCGGTGGGGCTGGTGAGCCGCTCGGGCACCGTCTTCTACCAGGCCCTCTACGAGCTGACCCAGAAGGGGATCGGCCAGACCACCGGCGTCGGCATCGGTGGCGACCCCGTGCCCGGGACCAGCTTCATCGACTGCCTGTCGGCCTTCGAGGCCGACCCCGAGACGCGGGCCGTGCTGATGATCGGGGAGATCGGCGGCTCCGCCGAGGAGGAGGCCGCCGAGTTCATCGGCAAGGAGATGTCGAAGCCGGTCGTCACCTACATCGCCGGGGTCACCGCCCCGCCGGGCCGGAAGATGGGCCACGCCGGCGCCATCATCTCGGGCTCCAAGGGCACCGCCAAGGCCAAGATGGACGCCCTCGAGGCGGCCGGGGCCCGGGTGGCCATGAACCCCACGGCGGCGGCCGACATCATGGCCGAGGTGGTCGCCGGACTGGGCTGAACGGCCGGTTGCAAACGTCGGGCCCGAGCCGGTCCCTCCGGTAGCCTCGGTCCAGTGCGGCTCGGGGTGCTGGCGTCCGGCAGTGGGACCAACCTCGAGGCCATCATCGAGGCCGGGCTGCGCCCGGCCGTGGTCGTCGTCGACCGCCCCTGCCGGGCCACCGAGGTGGCCGCCGGCGCCGGGGTGCCGGCCGAGATCGTGGAGCGCGACTCGTTCGGCGCCGCCTTCGACCGGGTCGCCTACACCCACCGGGTCGTCGACGCCCTGGCCGCCCACGCCGCCGAGCTGGTGGCCATGGCCGGCTTCGGCACCATCCTGGAGAAGCCGATCTTCGACGCCTACGCCGGGCGGATCCTCAACACCCACCCCGCCCTGCTGCCGGCGTTCCCCGGCTGGCACGCGGTGGAGGAGGCCCTGGCCGCCGGCGTGAAGGTGACCGGCTGCACCGTGCACGTCGCCACCCTCGACGTCGACTCCGGGCCGATCCTGGCCCAGGAGGCGGTGCCCGTCCTGCCCGGGGACACCGTCGCGTCGCTCCACGAGCGGATCAAGGCCGTCGAGCGCCGCCTGTTCCCCGAGACCATCCGCCTGTTCTCCGAAGGAGCCCTCCCCACGTGAGCCCCCGCGCCCTGCTGTCCGTCTACGACAAGACCGGGATCCAGGCGCTGGCCCAGGGCCTGCACGGCCTGGGCTGGGATCTGGTGGCCTCGGTCTCCACCGGGGCGGCGCTCGAGGAGGCGGGGGTCCCCTTCGTCCGGCTGGCCGACCTGACCGGCTTTGCCGAGATGCTCGACCACCGGGTCGTGACCCTGCACCCGGCGGTGCACGGGGGGATCCTGGCCGACCGGGCCAAGCCCCAGCACCTGGCCGACCTCGAGGAGCACGGGATCACCGCCATCGACCTGGTGGTCGTGAACCTCTACCCGTTCCGCGAGCGGCCGGGCATCGAGACCATCGACATCGGGGGGCCCGCCATGGCGCGCGCCGCCGCCAAGAACCACGCCCACGTCGGCGTGGTCGTCAACCCCGGGGACTACGGGCTGGTGCTCGACGAGGTGCGCCGGGACGGGGCGCTGTCGGAGCAGACCCGCACCCGGCTGGCGCGCGACGCCTTCGCCCACACCGCCGCCTACGACGCCGCCATCGTCACCTGGCTCGACGAGGGGTCGGCCGACGAGCTCCCCCCGACGATCCACCTGGCCCTCGAGCGCTCCCAGGAGCTGCGCTACGGGGAGAACCCCCACCAGGTGGGCGCCCGCTACCGCGAGATCGGCCGCCGGGGCTGGTGGGACGGCGCCGTCCAGCACGGGGGCATGGCGCTGTCGTTCCTCAATCTCTACGACGCCGAGGCGGCCTGGCGCCTGGTCCACGACCTCGGCACCGAGGCTCCCGCCGCCGCCATCATCAAGCACGCCAACCCGTGCGGGGTGGCCGTGGCCGCCGACATCTCGACCGCCTACGAGCGGGCCTTCGAGTGCGACCCGATGTCGGCGTTCGGCGGCATCGTGGCCCTGAACCGGCCGGTCAGCTCCGAGCTGGCCGAGGAGATCGTCGCCAACCCCAAGGCCGACGTGCTGGTGGCGCCCGGCTTCGCCGACGGCGTGCTCGACCTCCTGGCCGCCAAGCGCAAGAACATGCGCGTGCTCGAGGCCCCGCCCCCCGGGCCGGTCCGGTTCGACTACAAGCCGGTCGACGCCGGGATCCTCGTGCAGGCCCCCGACCGCTTCCAGGCCCCCCGGGACAGCTGGCGGGTCGTAACCAAGGCGGCTCCCA
>DASUHN010000235.1 GCA_036273495.1 Acidimicrobiales bacterium
GAGCCGGGCGCCGGATCCGACCTGGCGTCGCTGCGGACGCGCGCCGAGCGGGTGGACGGGCGCTACGTCGTCAACGGGCAGAAGATGTGGAGCAGCGGGGGGCAGTACTCCGACTGGTGCATGCTCCTCGTGCGGACCAACCACGACGTGCCCCAGCACAAGGGGATCACCTGCCTTTTGGCGTCGATGCGCTCTCCCGGGGTCGAGGTGCGCCCGATCGTCCTGGCCAACGGCAACCCCGAGACGACCGAGGTCTTCTGGGACGAGGTGGAGGTCCCGGCCGAGAACCGCCTCGGGGAGGAGGGGGACGGCTGGCGGATCGCCATGACCACGGTGTCGTACGAGCGGGGGCCCGCCGACGTGGGGATCATCGCCCACTTCCGGCGCAACCTGCGCCAGGTGGAGCGGCTGGCCGCCGAGCGGGGGAGGGCGGCCGAGCCCGAGGTCCGCAAGGCGCTGGCCCGGGCCTACGTGCTGGGCGAGGAGCTGCGCCTCAACGTCGTCGAGCAGCTGTCGATGCGGGTGAGCGGCCGCCCGCCCGGTCCGGAGAGCTCGGTTTCCAAGCAGCTGTGGACGGCGGCCGAGCAGTACCTGCAGCACGTGGCCATGGACCTGGTCGGAGCCGACGCCCTCACCGGCGCCGCCGAGGACCGGCTGGCCGAGTACTTCTACTCCCGGCCCATCAGCGTGTACGGGGGCTCGGCCCAGATCCAACGCAACCTGCTGGCCCAGCGGGTGCTCGGCATGCCCCGCGGCTGAGCGAGCGACGCGTGGAGCCTGCGCCCGTGGACCCGGCCCCGATGGACCCCGCCTCGGAGTACTACCGCTCGAGCCTCCGGGCCGCCATGGACCCGCCCGCCGGGGCCCGGCCGGCGGTGCGGCTGGGCTCGGCCCTGCGCCGGGCCGCCCGGCTGGCCACGACGTCGGCGGCGCCCCCCGAGCTCCTCGAGCGGGTGGCGGAGGAGGTCGAGCGGCTGGCCGACCTCCTGGGCCCCCACGCCGAGACCAGCCGCTACCCCCACGCCGAGCGCCTCGGCAGCCCGGGGGCGGGCTTCCTCACCCACCCGTTCACGGGCGCGGTGAACCCGTGCTCGCCGGCGCTGCGCCTGCGCGCCGAAGGCGAGACCCTGGTCGGCGCGGTGGCATGGGGGCCGCAGTTCGAGGGACCGGCGGGCTACGCCCACGGCGGCCACATCTCGGGCTGCTTCGACGTGCTGCTGACGGCGACGGCGGGCATCAACGGGAGGGGCGGGCTCACCAAGTCGTTGGGCGTGCGGTACCGGCGGCCGGCGCCGCTCGACGTGGAGCTCCGCTACGAGGCGGCGGTCGAGTCGTGGGACGGACGCACGACCGTGGTCCGGGGCCGGCTCACGGACGGGGACCAGGTGTGCGCCGAGGGGACCGCCGAGATCGCCACCGGGCGGGGGCCGGCGGTTCCGGCCCCGCCGGCCCCCTAGACAGAGCTGTCATTCTGCGGAAGGAGCCAGCGGCTTGTTCGAAGGGGTCCGGGTACTCGAGGTCGGCACGTGGGTCATGGTGCCGGGTGCCGGCGTGCTGCTGGCCGACTTCGGGGCCGACGTGATCAAGGTCGAGCACGCCCGCAGCGGCGACCCGGCCCGGGGCCTGGTGACCGGAGGCCTGACGCCGACCCAGGGGACGGTGAACCTGATGGTCGAGCAGGTCAACCGGGCCAAGCGCTCCATCGGCCTCGACCTGGGCCAGGAGGCCGGCCGCCAGCTCCTGTACGAGCTGGCCGGGCGCGCCGACGTGTTCCTCACCAGCTTCCTGCCCGACGCCCGCGAGAAGCTGCGCATCGACGTCGACGACATCCGCGCCGTCAACCCCGGCATCGTCTACGCCAAGGCCGACGCCGTCGGTCCGGCCGGGCCGGAGGGGGGCAAGCCCGGCTACGACGCCGCGGTGTTCTTCGGGCGGGGCGGGATCCTCAACTCCTTCAGTGTTCCCGACGGCCCGCTGCCCCGGCCCCGGCCCGGCTTCGGGGACAAGACGGCGTCGCTGGCCATCGCCTACGGGATAGCCGCCGCCCTGTTCCGCCGCGAGCGCGAGGGCGTGCCGGCGGTCGTCGACGTGTCGCTGCTCGGCAGCGCCATGTGGGTGGCGTCGTCCGACATCGTCTACTCGGCCGTGCTCGGCTCCGACTTCTCGCGCGTCGAGCGGCCCGCCACCAACCCCGTCGCCACCCACTACGCCACCTCCGACGGGCGCTGGATCATGCTCTCGATGCTCGAGTCGCAGCGGTGGTGGGCGCCGCTGTGCCGGGCCCTGGACCGCGCCGACCTGGTCGACGACCCCCGCTATGCCGACGCGGCATCGCGCGCCGCCAACGCCGCCGAGTGCCGGGCGGTGCTGGCCGAGATCTTCGCCGCCGCGCCGCTCGAGGAGTGGCGCCGCCGCCTGGCGGCGCTGCGGGCGCCGTGGGAGGTGGTGGCGGACTCCGCCGAGGTGGCGCGGGACCCCCAGGCCGAGGCCAACGGCTACATCACCACCGTGCAGCATCCGGGCGGAGAGTCGATCCGGGTCGTGCGCGCCCCGGTCACCTTCGACGGCCGGGCGCCTGAGGTGGGCACCGCCCCCGAGTTCGCCCAGCACACCGAGGAGGTGCTGCTCGAGCTGGGCCACGGGTGGGACCGCATCGCCGAGCTCAAGGCCGACGGGGTCATACCGTGACCCGGGAGTCGGGCCCGGCGCCCGGCCCGGGAGCGACCGAGGGCGCCCGGACGGGCGAGCTCCGCGAGCGCCTCCTCGACGCCGCCCAGCGCGTCTTCGCCTCGTCGGGATACGCCAGCGCCACGGTCGACGACGTCATCAGGGCCGCCGCCACGTCGCGCGCCACCTTCTACCGCTACTTCCGCAGCAAGGAGGACCTGTTCGACGAGCTGTCCCGCGCCTGCTTCCTGGAGATGCGGGCGGTGGTGAAGAGCCTGGCCGGGTTCGATCCCGCCGACGGGGCCCGGGAGGGGCTGGAGCAGCTGGTCGACACCTACCGGGAGCTGCAGTCCCGCCAGGGCGGGGTCATCCGGGCGTGGATGGAGCAGGTCGACCGCCCCGAGTCCCAGGTCCGGAAGGAGGCGGCCAGCACCTTCGCCGCCCTGCTGTCCGGGCTGGAGCGGCCCATCAGCGCGGCGGGGGCACCGTCGCGAATCACCCCCGAGGTGCAGGCCGCCCTCCTCCTGGTCGTGCTGACCCGGGCCACCTTCTACGTCCTGCACCGCTACTCGCGCGTCGATCCCGACCGGCTGGCGCCCACCCTCGCGGCCATGATCCACCGCGCCTACTTCGGGGCCGCCCCGCCGGAGCGGCGGGGCCGGCTGCGGGTGGCGTCCGACGAGTAGCGGGCCGCCGCCCGGGCCCGTAGGCAGACAGGGGTGTCAGGTAAGGTGACGGCATGACCGACATCCCCCGGATCATCTCGGTGGACGACCACGTCGTCGAGCCCCCCGACCTGTGGACCTCCCGGGTCACGGCCCGGTTCTCCGACCGGGCCCCCCGCATAGTGCGCCAGAAGATCCGCTTCGTGGGCGACGGGGCCGGGGGCTCCGGGGCGGTGGGCTGGGTGGAGGACGACGCCGGGGACTGGTGCGACGTGTGGCACTACGACGACC
>DASUHN010000236.1 GCA_036273495.1 Acidimicrobiales bacterium
GCTGTCGGTCTTTCTCGTTCCCGGGGAGTCGAGCGCCACCGCCGGGGTCCTCGAGGGCGTGCTCGACAGCCTGGTGCGCCTGGCCGGGGCCCCGCGGGGCCCGAGCGGACGCCGGCGGTAGCCTGAGGCCAACGGAGGTGAACGCCATGGACAACGGCACCGGGAGCGGGATCAACATCGAGGACCTGATCCTCGTCAGCGTGGACGACCACGTCGTCGAGCCCCCCGACATGTTCGAGGGACGGCTCCCCGCCAAGTACGCGGGTCTGGCGCCTCAGTTCCTCACGCGCGACGACGGGACCAACGCCTGGCGCTACGAGGGGTCCGAGATACCCAACGTGGCGCTCAACGCCGTGGCGGGCCGGCCCCCCGAGGAGTACGGCATCGAGCCCACCTCCTTCGACGAGCTCCGCCCCGGCTGCTACGACCACAACGAGCGGATCAAGGACATGGACGCCAACGGGGTCCTCGGCTCGCTGTGTTTCCCGTCCTTCCCGCAGTTCTGCGGACAGCTGTTCGCCCGCACCGAGGACAAGGACGTGGCCCTGGCCATGGTGCGCGCCTACAACGACTGGCACATCGACGAGTGGTGCGGCAGCCATCCGGGCCGTTTCATCCCCTGCTCGCTCCCGGCCATCTGGGACCCGGAGGTGCTGGCGGCCGAGGTGCGCCGGACGGCTGCCAAGGGCGCCCATGCCGTGACCTTCTCCGAGAACCCGTCGAAGCTCGGCTGGCCGAGCGTCCACTCCGACCACTGGGACCCGTTCTGGAAGGCGTGCAGCGACGAGAACGTCGTCGTGTGCATGCACATCGGCTCGTCGTCGGAGATCGTGGTGACCTCCGCCGACGCCCCCATGGACGTGCTGATCACCCTCACGCCGATGAACATCGTCAAGGCCGCCGCCGACCTGGTCTGGTCCCCGGTGCTGCGCAAGTTCCCCGACATCAAGGTGGCGCTGTCCGAGGGCGGGATCGGCTGGATCCCGTACTTCCTCGAGCGGCTCGACTACAACTACCAGCAGCACCACCGCTGGACCGGGCAGGACTTCGGGGACAAGCTGCCCAGCCAGGTGTTCAACGAGCACGTGATCACCTGCTTCATCGACGACCACTTCGGGGTGGCCAGCCGGCAGTTCCTCGACATGGACAACGTCTGCTGGGAGTGCGACTACCCGCACTCCGACTCGACGTGGCCCACTGCCCCCGAGAAGCTGATGAAGCAGATGGACGGGGTCTCCCGCGAGGAGATCGACCGCATCAGCCACCTGAACGCCATCCGCCACTTCAGCTTCGACCCGTTCAGCGCCATACCGCGCGACGAGTGCACGGTCGGGGCGTTGCGGCAGCGGGCGGCGGGGCACGACGTGTCGATCCAGGCCCGGGGCCGCCGGGGGGACGGCCACGCCACCCTGGCCGCCGAGCTCGGCGGCTTCACCAAGGGTCGCGACTAGGTCACTCGGCCGGGAGCTCCACGTCCACGGTCGCCTTGGCCATCACCGACTGCTCCTGATTGGTCAGCTCGACCGTGACCGTCACCATGTGGCGGCGCTTGCGCTCCACCCTGGTGTCGGCGACCTGGCCGCGGATGTAGGTGGCGTCCCCCGTGAACGCCGGGTTGCGGTACTGGGCGTCGGAGTGGGTGATGAATCCCCATTCCCCCGCCCAGGCCGCCACGAAGTCCAGGACCCATGCGCCCATGGACGCCCCGTACCCGTAGCCCCGGGCCATCCCGACGTGGCGGGCCCACTTGGGCTGCAGGTGCCCGCGTGAAGGGCCGTAGTAGGCGCCGTCGGTCAGCTCGGGGTTCACCCGCTCCATGCGCCTGTCCCCCTCGAAGCCGGCCATCTCCTTGGTGTAGCCGAGCGCCTCGGCCCGCACCGTCGTCGGCCCGCGCAGGGTGGCGCCCCAGGTCGTCATGGGGTAGGCGCGCCACTCCGTGGTGAAGCTGGCCAGGCTGTGGGGGCCGAGGACGGTCGGGGCCAGCTCGTCACCGACGGACACGGACTCGAACAGGCGCTTGGAGTGGCCCAGCTCCTGGATCTGACGGATGAAGCCGCCCTTGATCTCCTCCAGCTCGAGGAGCTGCTCGTCGGTCCACTCCGGCTCCTGGGGGCCCTCGAACATCCCCTTCTCCCGGGCCTGGCGGACCTGGTAGCGGATCGACGTCGAGCGCTGGAGGCCGATCCGTTCGCCCCGCTGGTTGATGTAGAGGGTGTCGCCGCGCTGGAAGCAGGTGGCGCCGGCGAACTTGGTGTCGGCCACCTTGTAGTCGAACGGCATGCGGTGGCAGACCAGATGGTCCCCGGGCTCGATGCGCGGCCCGAAGAACCACCATTCGTCCCCGCCGAAGATGAGGTGCGAGTCGGGGATGCGCCCGACCTGGGCGGGGGACGCCCCGTGGCTGGTGTCGCAGGTGACGGTGAACGACTGGGGAGCGATGATGCGCCCGAAGCGGCTCTCGGTTGCCCACCGCTCGTCGTAGTGCAGGGGGTTCGGGTAGTGCATCCCCTGCACCCACCGGCGGATGTCGTTGACGGCCACGTCCTCCTTCAGCTCTCCGGGCTCCATGGGCACGCCCATGTACCGGTCGAGGTCGGACGTGTCGAAGCCGGTCGTGGTCTCGGTGGTGTCAGCGCTCACGGGTCGCTCCTGTCGGTCATGGGGTTGGGCTCGGCTCTGCCATCCGGGCACGCACCAGCTCGGCCAGCTCGGCGTCGCGCACCTTGTTGTCGCTGCCGGTCATCGGGATCTCCCCCTCGGCAAAGAACAGCACCCGCCTGGGCACCTTGTAGGACGCCACCCGGCCGGCCAGGAACGACCGGATCTCGTCCTCGGTGGCCTCGGCGCCGTCCTTGAGCACGGCGCACAGCACCACCATCTGGCCCAGCCGGGCGTCGGGAACCCCCATCACCCGGGCCAGCTTGACCGGCGGGCAGGCCCGCAGCTGGACCTCGATCTCGGCCGGCGAGACGTTGGCCCCCCCGGTCTTGATCATCTCGGTCATCCGGCCCGTCCAGTGCACGTAGCCGTCGGCGTCGTAGAAGCCGGCGTCCCCGGTGTGGAAGAAGCCCTCGGCGTCGAAACACTCGTCGGGCGTCGTGCCCACGTAGTGCAGCATGAGAGTCGGCCCGGCCACCGTCAGCTCCCCCTGGCCGTCGGGGCCGAGCTCGGCGCCGGTCCCGGGGTCCACCACGCGCAGCCTCCCACCGGGCAGCAGCCGCCCCATGCTCTGGCGGCTCAGCTCGCGCGGGGTGTCGTGGGGATGGGTCACGAACTGGGCGCAGGTCTCGGACAGGCCGTAGCCCACCGGCATGATCCACGCCGGGTCCCCCTTGACCGCGGGATGCCGGGCAAACGCCGATTTCCCGAACACGCACCGCAACGCCGACAGGTCGGTGCCGGCCCAGTCCGGGTGCTCCTCCAGGGCCCCGGTCTGGTGGGGGAGCGTGTAGGGCTCGGTGACGCCTTCCCGGGCCATGAGGGCCAGCGCCTCCCCGGGTTCGAAGGTCTCCTGCATGACCCAGCACCCGCCCGCCGCCAGCGTCGGGCCCATGGCGGTGTCGAGCCCGGCGGTCCAGAAGAGGGGCAGGGCGGTCCACAGCCGGGTGGTGGTGTCCCGCCCGAACACGCCGGCCTGGAGCCAGAACTGCAGGGCGTGGGCTCCCTGGCTGTGGAGCATGCCCTTGGGGTTGGCCGTTGTCCCCGAGCTGTAGATGATCACCCCCGGGTCGTCCGGGGTCACCGCGTCGCGCCGGGAGGCGAGCGCCGCCGGGTCGACCTCGCTGCCGGCGGCCAGGAACGCCTCCCACGGCACCGCGCCGGATCGCTCCGCCTCGAGGCCGACGGCCGCAACCGTCCGCACGGCCCCGCCCGGTTGCCCGGGGCCGGCCAGGTCCTCGACGAAGTCCCGGCGCAGGAGCCGGGTCTGGGTGAGCACGACCGAGACGCCCGAGTGGCCCAGCATCCACTCCAGCTCCGCCGGCGAGGCGAACGTCGACAGGAGCACGGCCACCGCGCCCACCCGGGCCGCTCCGAACAGCGCCGCCACCGCCTCGGGGCGGTTCCCCATCAGGATCCCCACCCGGTCTCCGGGCTCACAGCCGGCGGCCACCAGGGCGGCTGCCACCCGGTCGGACACGCGGTCGAGATCCGGGTACGTCCAGCGTGCCGTGCGGCCCCCCGCCAGCGGGTCGTCGAACACCAGGGCCTCGCGATCGGCGTGGCGCCCCGCCGCCTCCGCCAGCAGGCCGCCGAGTGTCAGGGCGCCGACGCCACGCGCCTCGGAGAGGGGCGGTCCCTCGAGCACGGTCACCGGCCGGCCCCGTGGGGGAACAGGCCGGCGAAACCGCACCGATCGACCGCGGCCGCCAGCTCCTCGGCGGTGCGCTCGGCCGAGAACGGCAGGCGCAGGGCAGGCTGGACGTGGCGGTACAGGATCGACACGTCGTACTCGTCGCACAGGCCGGCCGCGCCGTGGAGCTGCTGGCAGGTCCGCAGGGCGGCGCGGGCCCCGTCGACGGCCTGGAGGCGCAGGGCCAGGGTGTCGGGCCGGGCCCCGGACGGGTCGGTCGCCACCCGCCACAGGGTGAAGCGGCACAGTTCGCGCAGGCCGTCCACGATCACGGCGGCATCGGCGAGCTGGAACTGCACGGCCTGGAACGCCGCCAGAGGCTGGCCGAACTGGACCCGGCCGTTGACGTGGTCGACGGCCAGCTCGAGGGCCCGCTCCAGGTACCCCAACACCGTCCAGGCCGTGAGGGTCAGATGCATGTCGACCCGCACCGGGAGATCGGCGGCCCCGGACACCGGCCCGGCCGGCTCCATGGGCGCCACGAACGGTCCCAGCCGGGTGCCGAGCCGGGGCGCGCCGGCCCGCGCCCCGTGGGCCCGCCCGCCGACGTCGGCCACCACCCAATCGGCGAACAGGTCACCGTGGTCGACGGCCCAGCCGCCCGCCGCACCCGGCCCGGCCCCGGGTACCAGGGCGAAGGCGGGCCCGCCCGCCTCCTCGCGGAGCAGGCCGGCCACGAGCGGGTAGGGCAGCGCCACCCGGCCGGCGGCCCGGCACAGCTCTCCGGCGGCGGCGGCGGTGTCGAGGTCGGCCAGCGGGTCGAGCTCCTCCACGCCGAGGGACCCGAGGGCGGCGGCCACGGCGGCGCGCTGCGCTGGGTCGGCCTCGGCGCGCCGGGCGGCGTCCATCCCGCCGAGGGCGGTGAAGGCCTTCTCCGCCCCCGCCCCGAACTCCGCCGCCTCGGCGGGCAGGGCCGGGTTCACGGCGCCGATCCGCGGCCGGCGGGGTTCACGCCCGGCTCCCCAGGAGGGCCCGCGACACGATCATCCGCTGGATCTCGATGGTGCCCGAGGCCACGGTCGCGGCCTGGGCGTAGCGCCAGTGGTCCTCGACGGCGCCGTGCAGCGGAGCGGCGGGGCCGGCCTCGAGGCTGCGCTCCTCGAGGGCCTGGAAGAGGACCTCGGCCACCTGCTGGTCGGCCTGGGTGACCGCCAGGCGGGCCACGCTGGCCGACTCGTCGCGCGGCGCGCCGGTCTCCTGCTCGGCCACGGCGCGGTAGGCGAGCAGGCGGGCCACGCGCACCTGGACGAGGGCCCGGGCCCACAGCGCCCGCAACCCGGCGGGAGCGCCGGCGGCCGCCAGCTCCGCCCCCATGAGCGAGAGGAGGCGCTCGCAGCGGGCGTAGCGGGCGATTCCCACCCGTTCGTGGGCCAGCGCCCGCCGGATGACCGTCCAGCCGTTGCCGACTCCGCCCAGGGCCTCGTCCGCCTCGACGCGCACGCCGTCGAAGAAGCACTCGTTCAGGTGGTGGCGCCCGAGCATGCTGCGGATCGGCCGCACCGTGATGCCGGGCCGGTCCATCGGCACGAGGAAGATCGTGATCCCCTCGTGCTTGCGGGCGCCGGGGGGGCCGACCCGCGCCGCCAGCACGCACCACTGCGCCATCTCGGCGTATGACGTCCAGATCTTCTGGCCGTCGACGCGCCACCCGTCCCCGTCGGGCTCGGCCCGGGTCACGAGCGAGGCCAGGTCGGAGCCGGCGTCGGGCTCGCTGAACCCCTGGCACCAGATCACCCGCCCCTCGGCGATGGGAGGGAGGAAGCGCCGCTTCTGCTCGTCGGTGCCGAAGGCCATGATGGCGGGGCCGACCCAGTTGAGGCCCATGTACTGCGCCCCGCGGGGCTCGTGGTGGGCCCACATCTCCTCCCGGACGACGGTCTGGTCCCAGACCGAGCCGCCGGCCCCCCCGTACTCCTCGGGCCAGGCCACGGTGAGCAGGCCCTCCTCGGCCAACCGCCGGCAGAAGCGCTGGGCCACCTCGAGGTCGGCGGGGTCGTCGCTGAAAGCACCCAGCCATCCGGTGGGAATCTCGGCTGCGATCAGCTCCCGGAGGCGCGCCCGCAGCTTCCCGGCCCCGGGACCGAAGTCGTAGTCCATACCCTCGGCGGAGGATCATAGGGTGACACCGTGGTGGCGATTCCCGGCCCGTCTCCCGACCGCGACCGGCTGCGCCCACCGGCGCTGGTCGGCGAGGTGCTGGCGCCGGCGCTGGCCGCCGGTCCCGACCGCGAGGCGGTGGTGACCCGCGCCGGGCGCTGGACCTACCGTGGTCTCGACACCCTGGCCGCCGCCGCCGCCGGCGCCCTGGCCGAGCTCGGGGTGCGCGCCGGGGACCGGGTGGCCGCCGCCCTCCCGAACGAGATCGACGTGGTGGTGGCCTTCCACGGGGCCATGCGGCTCGGAGCGATCTGGGTCGGCGTGAACCGGGCCCTGGCGCCGCCGGAGAAGTCCTACATCCTCTCCGACAGCGGCTCCTCGCTGCTCCTGTGCGACGCCGCCACCGCGGAGCAGCTGAACCCGATGGTCGCCGGGCTCCCCGACCTGCGCCGGACGGTGGTGATCTCCCCGGGCGAAGCCACCGGTGACTGGCCCGCCGCCCTCTCCGCCCACCAGGGGGCCGCCGGCAGCCCGGGCTCCGACGGAGGACGGGCCCACGACCCCGACGCCCCCGCCGCCCTGGCCTACACCAGCGGCACCACCGGCCATCCCAAAGGGGCGGTGCACAGCCAACGCGGCCTGCTCCTGCCCGGGGCCGTGCTCACCGCCACCCGGGGCTACGGCCCCGAGCTGCGCAAGGGGGACTGCCTGCCGCTCACCATCCTCAACCTGCTCGTGCTCAGCACCCTGCTCGTGGCCCAGGCCGGCGGCTGCACGGTGGTCATGGACCGCATCGACGCCGGCGGGGTGGCGGAGTGGATCGAGCGGGAGCGGGTGACGACGTGGAACGGGCCGCCCGCCCTCCTGTACAGCCTGGTCCACGACGACTCGATCCGGCCCGAGGCCCTGGCCTCGCTCGAGGACGTCTGGGTCGGAGGGGCGGACTGCCCGGAGCACCTCCGGGCCGCCTTTGCCGAGAAGTTCGGGGTCCGGGTCAACGGCACCTACGGCCTGACCGAGGCGCCCACGGTCGTGACCATCGACCGCCTGGTCCCGGCGACGGCGCCGGATCCCCACCGGCCCGGAGCCAGCGGGATCCCGCTTCCCCACCTCGACGTGCGGATCGAGGGGGAGGACGGATCGGCCCTGCCCGCCGGGGAGACCGGCGAGATCTGCCTGGCCCCCGCCACCTCCGGGCCCTGGGCCGGTGCCTACCGCCCGCCCGCCGGCTACTGGCAGCGTCCCGACGCCAGCGCCGAGCTGCTCCGCGGCGGCGTGGTCCACACCGGCGATGTCGGCTACGTCGACGCCGACGGCTACCTGGCGGTCCGGGACCGGCGCAACCAGACGATCCTGCGGGGTGGGGCCAACGTCTACCCGGCCGAGGTCGAGCGGGTGCTGTCGGCCCTCCCGGGTGTGGCGGCGTGCGCGGTGTTCGGCATCCCCGACGAGCGCCTGGGCCAGCGGGTGGTGGCGGCGGTCGAGCCGGTGCCGGGGGCGGCGCTGGCCGCGGAGGAGCTGGGGGCGGCCTGCGCCGCCGAGCTGGCCCGCTACAAGGTCCCGGAGCGGTTCGCGTTCGTCGAGCGCTTCGGCCGCAACTCGATGGGAAAGATCGACCGGCGCCGGCTCGGGGCCCTGTTCGCCGCCGAGCCCCTACCATGACGCCGGCGTCACAGTCGGAGGGAGCGGCGCGGGGGTGACCATGGCAGCGCTGGTGGCGGGGAGCCCCATCCCCGAGGTCCCCGACCTCGGGCGCATGCGGGGTGAGCGTCACGCCCGCCTCCAGGCGGGCATGGAGGCGCAGGGTCTCGACGCCCTGGTCCTGTTGGGCACCGGGGGCGTGGCGTACGCCACCGGTGCCGTGAGCCCGGGCGTCGACAGCGGGCGGGGCGTGCTGTTCCGCCCGGTCGCGGTCGTGGTCCGCGGCGCTTCCGCCCCGCATCTGTTCACGCCCTATCCCGACGGGGCGCCCGCCGACCTGCCCCCCGAGCATCTCCACGACGCCGTCTACCCCGAGCTCGACGACGGGGCCGCGGCGCTGCTGGCAGCGGTGGGGGAGCTGGTGCCGGCCGGGGGCCGCCTGGCCTTCGACGAGCTGACCCACGCCCTCGGGCGGGCGCTCTCCGGGCGGGAGGCGGCCGACGCCGGCGCCGTGCTCGGGGCCGCCCGGCTGTGCAAGACCGCCGACGAGCTGGCCTGCATCCGCGCCGCCCAGCGGATCAACGAGCTGGCCATGTCCGAGGTCCAGCCCGGGCTGCGCCCCGGGGTGCGCCAGACCGATCTGTCCGCCACCTTCCTGCGACGCATCTTCGAGCTCGGCGCCACCGCCAACTGCATTGACCCCATCTGGCAGGTGATGCCTCCCCGCCGGCAGGACGGCCCGTGGACCACCCACGGGGACGTCGCCTTCCCGACGGCCAGCACCGACCGCCTCCTACGCGAGGGGGACGTGATCTGGGTCGACACCGGGATCAGCTACGAGGGCTACGCCTCGGACTTCGGGCGCACATGGATCGTCGGCGCCGACCCCCGCCCCGACACCCGCCAGCAGGCCCAGTTCCGCCGGTGGCAGGAGGTGATGGCCGCCGTCCTCGAGCGGTGCAAGCCGGGGGCCACGGCCCTGGAGCTGGGCCGGGCCGCCACCGCCGCCAACGACGGCGTGAAGCCGTGGATCGAGCACTTCTACCTGGCCCACGGCGTGGGCGTGGACAGCGCCGAGATGCCGCTCGTCGGGACGGACCTGGGGGACGCCTTCGACGAGCGCATGGTGCTGCAGCCGGGCATGGTGCTCGTGCTCGAGCCGGTGATCTGGGACGAGGGGGCGGCGGGCTACCGCTCCGAGGACATCGTGGCGGTGACCGACGACGGCTGGGAGCCGCTCTCCGCCCATCCCTACGACCCGTTCGAGGGAGCGTGGTGAGCGTCGGCACCGCCGCCCTGCCCGAGGGCGGGCGCATCGACTTTCCCCGGCTGCGCGCCGACCGCCGCCGCCGGCTGCTCGAGTCGATGGCCGCCCACGACCTCGACGCCGTGATCCTGGGCCGGCCCGCCAACATCGTGTTCGCGTCGGGGGCCCGACAGCTGTGGACGGCCGGGGCCCGCCCCTTCGGCCCGGCGTGCATCGTCGTCCGCGACACCGGCCGCGTGCACCTGCTCTCGACGTGGGACGAGGGAGTGCCGGCGGAGGTGGACCACGCGGAGCTGTTCGGGCTCAGCTGGAACCCGGTCCGCGTGGTCGGGAACGTGGCGGCCGTGCCGGGACTCGGTGGCGTCCGGCGGGTGGGCACCGACGGCTTCGGGGTGGGCACCCCCCGCCTGGTGGCGTCGGTCGCGCCGGAGGCCGAGGTCGTCGACGCCGCCCCGGCGTTGGCCGCGGCCCGGGTGGTGAAGAGCGCCGACGAGGTGGCGTGCCTGGAGACTGCGGTGGCGGTGGCCGAGTGGGCGCTGGCGGCGCTGGCCGGCGTGCTGCGCCCGGGGATCACCGAACGGGAGCTGGTCGGGGCCCACGCCGCCGCCCTGGCCGCCCGGGGCGTCACCGCGCCGGGATCGGAGGCGGTGGCGTGCTCCGCCCCGCGGCGGGGACCGGTGCGCCTGCGCCGGGTGGCGGCCGACCGCCGGATCGGGGAGGGGGAGCTGGTGGCCCTCTCGGCCAACGCCCTGTACTGCGGCTACGAGGGCACGGTGGCCCGTACCCGGGTCTGCGGGCCCCGGCCCCCGGCTCCGGCGCAGGCCCGCCTGCTCGAGCGGGCCCGGGTCGCGACGGCGGCGGTCGGGGCCGCCTGCCGGCCGGGAGCCAGCGGCGCCGACCTGCTGGCCGCCTGGCAGGAGACCGGTGAGGCCCCGTCCCCCGAGCCGTTGGTGTGGGGGCTGGGTCTCGGGGTCGAGCCCCCGGTGGTGTCGGCCCCGGCCCGGTCGGGGCCACTCGGCGCCGGCGCCGCCATCACGGAGGGGATGGTCCTGGCCGTGCAGGGCTGGGTCAGCGAGGAGGGAGCAGGTGGAGCGCTGCAGCTGGACGTGGTGCACGTCACGGCGTCGGGACCACGGGTGCTGAGCCGTGCTTGACGTTCTCATCAGAGGAGGCACGATCCTCGACGGCACCGGCGCCCCGGCCCGGATCGCCGACGTGGCGGTCCGGGGCGGAAAGGTGGTCGGGGTCGGTCCCACCGACGAGCCGGCGGGCCGCACGGTCGACGCCGCGGGGCTGATGGTGGCGCCGGGGTTCGTCGACATCCACACCCACTACGACGCCCAGCTGGCGTGGGACCCCACCGCCAGCCCGTCCCCGCTGCACGGGGTGACCACGGTGATCGGCGGCAACTGCGGGTTCAGCCTGGCTCCGGCCGGCCCCGACCACGCCGACTACCTCATGCGGCTGATGGCCCGGGTCGAGGGGATGCCGCTGGCCGCCCTGGCCGGCGGGCTCAGGTGGGACTGGGACTCCTTCGCCGACTGGCTGAGCAGGCTGGAGGGGCGTCTCGGCGTGAACGCCGGCTTCCTCGTCGGCCACTCCGCCCTCCGGCGGGTGGCCATGGGTGCCGACGCCGTGGGCCGGTCCGCCGACGCCGGCCAGGTGGAGGCCATGGTGGCCCTGCTCCACGACGCCCTGGCGGCGGGGGCCCTGGGCTTCTCGACGTCCCAGGCCCCGACCCACAGCGACGGGAACGGAGATCCGGTGCCCTCCCGGTGGGCGGACCGGGCCGAGCTGTCGGCCCTGGCCGCGGCGGTCCCCGGGCACGCCGGCACCACCCTGGAGCTGATCCTGGCCGGGTGCCTGGCCGGGTTCAGCGACGAGGAGGTCGACCTCATGACCCACCTCTCGCTCACCGCCAACCGCCCCGCCAACTGGAACGTGCTCGGGGTCTCCTCGATGAACCCCGAGGCCCACGTGCGCCAGCTGGCCGCCTCCACCCGCGCCGCCGAGAAGGGCGCCCGGATCGTGGCGCTGACGCTGCCCCACTCCATGGGGATCCGGCTGTCGTTCCTGTCGGGCGCCGTGCTCGAGGGCCTTCCGGGCTGGGGGCCGGTCATGAAGCTCGGCCCGGAGGAGAAGATGCGCGCCCTGTCCGATCCCGAGGTGCGACGCCGCCTGGCCGAAGGGGCGGCGTCTCCGGACGCGGGGGTGCTCGGCGCCCTGGCGACGTGGCACCGGCTGGTGATCACCGAGACCTTTGCCCCGGAGAACGAGGGGGCGGCGGGCCGCCCGGTCGGGGAGGTGGCCCGCGAGCGCGGGGTCGAGGCCTTCGACGCCCTGCTCGACGTGGTCGTGGCCGACGGCCTGCGCACCGGGATCCGCCCGCCCATGCCGAAGGAGTCCGCCGAGGACTGGCGGCTCCGGGCCGAGGTGTGGCGCGACCCCCGCACCGTCGTCGGGGGCAGCGACGCCGGCGCCCATCTCGACATGATGTGCGGGGCCGTGTACAGCACCTCGCTCCTCGCGAGCGTGCGCGACCACCAGACCGTCACGTGGGAGGAGGCGGCCCAGCAGCTGGCCGACGTGCCGGCCCGCCTCTACGGGCTCACGGGCCGGGGCCGGCTGGAGCCCGGATGCGCGGCCGACGTCGTCGTGTTCGACCCCGAGCGGGTGGGACCGGGCCCGGAGCGGACGGTGGACGACCTGCCCGGCGGGGCCGCCCGCCTCTACGCCGGCGCCACCGGCGTGGAGCACGTGCTGGTGACCGGCACCGGCGTGGTCGACAGCGGCCGGCTGACCGGGGAGTGTCCCGGGGTGCTGCTGCGCTCGGGGCGGGACACCGAGACCGTGACCGTCCCGGGCGGGCGTTAGGCGTACAAGCCGCCGCGGTCGGACAGCTCCAGAAACACCTTGTAGCGCTCGTCGGCGGGCCCGGTCCAGGCCGGGTCCGGCTCCACCACCCGCTCGGTGCGGGCCCAGCGGCGGGCGTCCTTCTCGCTCTCCTCCAGGCCGGCGGCCACCCGGGCCAGGAAGGCTGCGCCCTGGGCCGCTCCCTCGGGGACCGCAGCCACGTGCACGGGGAGGTTGGTGACGTCGGCCAGGGCCTGCATCCACCCTGGCACCCGGGTCCCGCCGCCGGTGGCCACGATCCGGTGTCCCGGCACCCCCGACAGCTCGAGGTGGTGGCGGGCCACGAACGCGGACGCCTCCCATGCGGCCCGTTGCAGGGCGGCGGGGCCGTGGGTCAGGTCGACGCCGGCCAGCGCCCCCCGCCGGTCCGGGTCCTGGTACGGCGTGCGCTCACCGCGCAGGTACGGGATCCACACCGGCACCCGGCGCGGGTCGACGACCGGGTTGCCCCGGGGCCGGCCGAGCAGCTCGCGCACCCAGTCGAGGAACAGCCCGCCGGCATTGCTGGCCCCGCCGACCATGAACAGACCCGGGGAGGGGTGTGGCATGGTCCACAGGCCGGGGACGTCCTTCCAGGTCGACGTGACGACCCACGGCAGCAGCGTCGTCCCGCACAGGACGTGCAGGTCCCCCTCCTGGTCGGCGCCGGCGGTCAGCTGCTCGCAGAACACGTCGACCGACCCGGTGGCGAGAACGGGGCCGTCCCGGCCCACCCGCCCCACGGGGACGCCGAACATCTCCACCGCCGGCAGCTGCTCGGGGCGGACCCCGCAGTCGGCGCAGACCTGCGGATCCCAGCCGTCGGATCCGTACAGCGGGATCGAGCTGAACGCCACGCCGATGTCGACGACGGCCCGGCCGCCGAGCGCCATGTTCGCCACGGCCGGCGCCGGCCAGTACCCGGCGGCGTCGGGCGCGTGAGACGCGCTCCAGCGCAGGAACTCGACCAGCTCCCCCGCCCCGCCCGCCACCGTCTGGGACTCGGTGCGCCCCCGGGCGTCCCCGTACAGCAGCCCGGGACTGAGCGGGCGGCCCCGGCGGTCCACCGCCGTGAGAGAGGGCACCATCGACGAGACCGCCACCGCCCGGGCCGCCGCGCCCGGCGCTCCGAGGGCGGTGAGGGCCCGGCGGGGGCCGCGTCGCCACGCCCGTTCGGCGTCGTGCTCGAGCAGCTCGGGGTCGGGAGCCAGCACCCGGTGGGGGACGCGCGCCCGCGCCAGGACGGCGCCGTCATCGTCGAACGCCGCCGCCTTCACCGACGTGGTCCCGATGTCCAGCCCGACCGTCACCGCGCCCGAACATGACACGAGCGTCACAGTAGGTCATGATTCGGCGATGGCATCGGGTGGACGGCCGCGGGCTCTCGTGACCGCACCGCTACGGGGGGAGGGACTCGAGCGGCTGGCGCGCCTGGCCGACCTCGTCCACGAGCCCTGGATCGACCAGCAGCCGCTGCGCATGTACAGCTCGGAGCAGCTCCGCGACCGGCTGGACGCCGAGGACGCCGACATCCTCGTGGTCGAGACCGACTTCGTGGGCCCCGAGGTCTTCTCCCGGCCCGTGCGGGTCGTGGCATCCACGCGCGGGGACCCCAACAACGTCGACGTGGCCGCCGCCACGGCAGCGGGCATCCCGGTCCTCCACTGCCCCGGCCGCAACGCCGACGCGGTGGCCGAGCTGGCCGTCGGTCTCATGTTCGCCGTGACGCGCGGGGTGGTGCCGGCCGACGCCGACGTGCGCGCCGGGCAGTCCTACCGGGACGGGACGATCCCGTACCAGCGGTTCCGCGCCTGGGAGTTGGCCGGGCGGACGGTGGGCCTGGTCGGTCTCGGCGCGGTGGCCCGGGCGCTGCGCTGGCGCCTCGAAGGCCTGGGCATGACCGTCGTGGCCTACGACCCGTACAACGACGAGGCCAAGCTCTCTCTCGACGAGCTGCTGGAGCGCTCCGACCTGGTGTCGATGCACGCGCCGGTCACACCGGAGACCACCGGGATGATCGGCGCCCGCCAGTTCGGCCTGATGCGGCCCGGCGCCGTTTTCATCAATACGGCCCGCGCCCAGCTCCACGACACCGACGCCCTCGTCGAGGCCCTGCGCTCCGGCCACCTCGGCGGCGCCGGCCTGGACCACTTCGTCGGGGAGAACATACCCGTCGACCACCCGCTCGTGTCCATGTCCAACGTCGTGCTCACCCCGCACATCGGCGGCGCCACGTGGGACACCGAGGCCCGCCAGGCGTCGATGGTGGCCGACGATCTCGAGCGGATACTCGCCGGCCAGGCGCCGGTGCGCATCGTCAACCCGGAGGTGCTGAGATGACGGACGGTCGCGGATGAAGCACGTGCCCGACGCTCCGGCCGCCGTGCTGGCGGCCGCCAAGGACATGCTGAAGCGGGGTCTGGTGGAGGGCACCGCCGGGAACATCTCGGCCCGCCAGGAGGACGGCACGATCGTCATCACGCCGTCGTCGGTGGACTACGCCGAGATGACCCTCCAGGACCTGTGCGTCGTCGACCTCGAGGGCCAGACGCTGGAGGCGGCGGACGGGCGCTCCCCCTCCTCCGAGAAGCTGCTCCACCTGGCCTGCTACCGGGCCTTCGATGACATCGGGTCGGTCATCCACTCGCACCCGGTGTACGCCACGATGTTTGCCGTGGCCCACGAGGACATCCCGGCGTGCATCGACGAGTTCGCCATCTATGTGGGCGGGGACGTGCGCTGCACCGACTACGGCGCCAGCGGCACGCCCGACGTCGGGGCGGCGGCGGTCAAGGCCCTGGAGGCGCGGGGGGCGGCGCTGCTCGCCAACCACGGGATGGTGGCCGTGGGGCCCCGACCGGCGACGGTCCTGCACATCACCGCCCTCGTCGAGCGCAGCGCCCAGATCGTGTGGGGCGCCAGGATCCTGGGAGCTCCCCAGCACCTGCCGGCGGAGGTGAACGAGGGCTTCGGCGCCATCTACGGCAGCTACATGCGCACGCACTGAGCCCCGTGCCGATCCACTACCACCTGGGTGACGACCACGTCGCGGTCATAACCATCGACCGCCCCGAGGCCAAGAACTCGCTCGACCTGTACCACTTCCGCGACCTGGCGGCGGCGTGGCGGCGCTTCCGTGACGAGGACGAGGCGTGGACCGCCATCGTCACCGGGGTAGGGCGCAACTTCATGAGCGGCGCCGACCTCAAGACCTACATCCCCCAGATCACCGCCCTGCAGAAGGAGATCGCCAAGGGAGAGGTGACCGAGCTCGACGGCTGCCGCCTGCGCGACGGCACCGACGCCGTCCTGCGCAGCCTCACCTTCTACAAGCCGATCGTGGCGGCGGTCAACGGGCCCTGCGTGGCCGGGGGGATGGAGATGCTGGGGGGCGTCGACATCCGCGTCGCCACGGAGCACGCCCGGTTCGGCGTGATGGAGCCCAAGCGGGGCCTGTTCGCTGGCGGGGGGACCACGGCCCGGCTGCCCCGGCAGCTCGCCTTCCCCGCCGCCATGGAGTTCCTCCTGACCGCCGAGGCGTTCCCGGCCGAGCGGGCGCTGGCTCTGGGGCTGGTCAACGAGATCGTGCCGGAGGAGGAGCTGATGGACCGGGCCCGGCAGTGGGCGGCACGGATCAACGCCAACGGCCCGCTGGCGGTGCAGGCCACCAAGGAGAGCGTGCTGCGGGGCCTGGGGGTGGGCCTCGACGAGGCGTACCGGATCGAGGGCGAGCTGGCCACCAAGATCTTCTCGAGCGAGGACGCCAAGGAGGGACCGGCCGCCTTTGCCGAGAAGCGCCCGCCGGTCTGGAAGGGCCGGTAGCCCGGTCGTGACCGGGCGGCGCCGGGGGGTCGATCCCCGGGCCCCGTGCCTGGTGGGCGTCGCTCAGCACACCGTCCCGCCCGGGACCGGGCCCGCCCCCGAGCCGATGGCGTCCTGGGAGGAGGTGTGCCGGGCGGCGGCGGCCGACACCGGCGCCCCCGCCGACCGGGTCCTGGCCGCCGTCGGCAGCCTCGACGTCCTCTACTGCCAGTCGTGGCCGTACGACGACCCGGCCGGACGCCTGGCCGCCCGCCTCGGCATCGACCCGGCCCGGCGGGCGTACTCGGGCATCGGCGGCACGACCCCGCACCTGCTGGTGGCCGGGGCGGCGGCGGCCATCGCCCGTGGTGAGCTCGACGTGGGGCTGGTCGCCGGTGGCGAGGCCCTCGAGACGGTCCGCCAGGCCAAGAAGGCCGGTGCCCGCCCGGCCTGGTCCCACCGCGACCCGGACAAGAAGCCGTTCCCGTACGAGGCGCCCTTCCATCCCGCCGAGGTGGCCCACGAGGTCTTCCAGGCGTGGCTGACCTTTGCCGTGTTCGACACCGCCCGCCGGGCCCGCCACGGGATCGACCCCGCCGCTTACCGGCGCCGGCTCGGGGAGCTGCTGGCTCCGTTCACAGAGGTGGCGGCGGCCAACCCCCACGCCTGGTTCCGCACCCGGCGCAGCGCCGAGGAGCTGGTCACGCCCGGGCCGGACAACCGGATGGTGGCCTACCCGTACACCAAGTGGACGGTGGCGGTGATGGACGTGGACATGGCCGCCGCCCTGGTGGTGTGCAGCCACCGGGCGGCCGACGACCTCGGCGTGCCCGCCGAGCGGCGCGTGTACCTGCGGGGGTCGGGATACGCCGAGGACCCGGTGTACGTGGCCGAGCACGATCCCATGGGAGCGTCTCCCGCCATGACGGCGGCGGGGACCGGCGCCCTGGGGGGAGCGGGGATCGGCGTCGACGACGTGGCCCACCTGGACCTGTACAGCTGCTTCGGCAGCTCGGTGGGCTTCGCGTGCGACGCCCTCGGCCTGCGGCCTGACGACCGGCGGGGCTTCACCGTCACGGGCGGCCTGCCGTTCGCCGGCGGCCCGGGCAGCGGCTACCTGCTCCACAGCACGGCGGCGATGACGGACGTGCTGCGCGCCGACCCCGGCTCCTGCGGGATGGTCAGCGGGGTGGGCATGCACATGACCAAGCACGCCTTCGGGGTGTATTCGACCGAGCCCCCGGCGGCGGTGTCCGCCGACGCGCTGGGTGCGGTGGGTGCGCCGGCCGGCGAGGGGACCGGGGCTCGCCGTCGTATCACCGATGTGCACGACGGACCGGCCACGGTTGCCGCCTACACCGTGGTGCACGCCCGGACCGGCGAGCCGGAATGGGGGCTGGCGGTGTGCGACCTGGCCGACGGCAGCCGGGCCTACGCCCGCATCGGTGATCCCGGCCATCTGGACTCGGCCGAGTCGACGGAGTGGGTCGGGACCGGGGTGGAGCTGAAGGCGGGGCCGGACCGCGTCAACCGGGTCGTGGAGTGGAGGGAGCCCTGAGCGGCACCCGGGGCCGGGCGGGCTCCTCCCCCCTGTTGCGCTGTTCCACATAGTCCCGCCAATTGCGGCGGGTGCATACCTATGCAGGCGCCCGGAGCCCCGGAGCCCTACCGCCGGGGGAGCTGGATGGCCCGGTCGGCGATGATGTTCTTCTGCACCTCGGTCGTGCCCGCCCCGATCGAGGTGAAGCGCTGCCACGGGTAGTTGTGGGCGGCGTGCCCGCCGTCGACGGCGTCGGGGCCGCCCTTGGCCAGCAGTCCGACCGGTCCGAGGATGTCGATGTTCAGCTCGGCCAGGCTCTGGGACAGGAAGCTCCACTGGAGCTTGGCCAGCGGGACCTCGGGCCAGTTGCGCTCCCCCTTGAGGACCTTGGACAGGGCGCGCTGGTTGAGCAGCCGGGTGAGCTCGATCTGGGTCCACGCCCGGGCGATCCGCTCGCGGATGGCGGGGTCCTGCAGGGCGGCGGGGTTGTGCGTGCGGGCCGCCTCGATCATCCGGTCCAGCTCGGACTTGAGCCCGATGGCCAGTCCCGACGTCCCGACCCTCTCGTGGCCCAGGGTCCCCATGGCCACGCCCCATCCGTTTCCCTCGTCCCCGAGCCGGTAGGCGACGGGCACCGGCGCGTCGGTGAACACGACCTCGTTGAACAGCGCCTCCCCGGTGACGTCGCGTATCGGATGACACTCGATACCGGGGGCCTGCATGTCGACGATCAGGGCGGTGATGCCCTCGTGCCGGGCGCCGCGGCCGAAGGCCTCGGGGTCGGTGCGCACGAGGAACAACCCCCACCGCGCCAGGTGGGCGGTCGAGATCCAGATCTTGCGCCCGTTGAGTATGTAGACCTCACCGTCGGCCACGGCCGCCGTGCGCAGGTTGGCCAGGTCGCTGCCGGCCTCGGGCTCACTGAAGCCCTGGCACCAGTGGTCGTCGGCGTTGAGGATGCCCGGTAGCCAGCGCTGCTTCTGCTCCTCGGTGCCCCAGCGGATGATCATCGGCCCGATCTGCCAGATGCCGTTGGCGTTGTAGATGCCGGGCGCCCGGGCCGCCGCCATCTCCTGGCTGTAGATGACGTTCTGCATGATCGTGGCCTCGCGGCCCCCCCACTCGCAGGGCCAGTTGATGGCGGCCCACCGTCCCTCGTTGAGCCGGCGCTGCCAGGCCTGGCGGCGCTGCATGGTGCGCCGGGTGTTGTCCGCCGTCGGCGCCCCGATCTCGCCGAGATCGCGGAACTCGGGGAGGTTGTCGTCGAGCCAGTCCCGCAGCTCGGCGCGGAACTCCTCGTCCTCCGGGGCGTAGGAGAAGTCCATCGCCAGAGACGCTAACCGGCGTGCCCGTCCTACCATCCGGGCCGATGGACTTCACCTTCAGCCCCGAGCAGGAGGCGCTGCGCGCAACCGTGCGGTCGTTCCTGGCGACGGCGGCACCGCCCGCCTACGTCCGGGCGATGATCGACGACGCCCGCGGGTTCACCGACGAGTGGTGGCAGCAGGCGCGCCACCTCGGGTGGCCCGGGCTGCTGGTGGCCGGGGACATGGGGGGCGCCGGGCTCGGGATGGTCGACCTGGTCGTGCTCATGGAGGAGAGCGGGCGCCTCCCGCTGCCGGGCCCGGTGCTGTCCTCGGTCGTGGCCGCCACCCTCACGGCCGCCCACCTCGGGGACGATCAGCTGCTGCGGGATCTGGCGGACGGCCGGCGCCGGGGAACGCTGGCCCTCGAGGAGGGCGGGGCGGGGGACCCGCTGGGCTCGGTCACCGCCGAGGCCCGGCCCGAGGGGGGCGGGCGCTGGACGCTCGAGGGGATCAAGCCGCTGGTGCTGGACGGGCAGACGGCGGACTTTGCCCTGGTGGTGGCCCGGGACCCGGACGGGCTGGCCGCATTCGTGGTCGACGAGCCCGGGGCCGAACCCGTTCCCGCCCTCGACGTCACGCGCAAGATGGCACGCCTGGAGCTGTCCGGGCGACCGGCGCGGCGGATCGGGCCGCCCGGGGACCAGCGGGCGCTCCTGGCCCGGGTGGCCGACGACGTGGCGGTGGCGCTGTGCGCCGACACCGTGGGCGCCGCCGAGCGGGCCCTGCAGCTGGCGGTGGAGTACTCCAAGTCGCGGGTCCAGTTCGGCCGACCCATCGGCAGCTTCCAGGCCATCCGGCACAAGATCGTGGACATGCTCCACCAGCTCGAGCTGGCCCGGGTGGGGACCCACTGGGCGGCGTGGGCCAGCGACGTCGACGACCCGCAGCGCGAGGAGGCGGCGGCCATGTGCAAGGCCTTCGTGGCCGAGGCCGCCAACCAGGTGACCGGGGAGAGCATCCAGGTCCACGGGGGCGTGGGCTTCACGTGGGACGTCGACTGCCACCTGCTGTTCCGGCGGGTGAAGCAGAACGACGTGCTGTTCGGCGGCCAGTCGTGGCAGCGGCGCCGGCTGGCCGAGCTGGTGCTCGGGCCGGCCTGAGCCCAGAGCCCGTCGGTGCCCGGAGACTCAGT
>DASUHN010000237.1 GCA_036273495.1 Acidimicrobiales bacterium
GCCGGCTGGGAATCGAACGGAGGGGCTGCAGGAAAGTGAGCGAGTTCTTCAGCCTCCTGGTGGCGGGCATCGTCCTCGGCTCGATCTACGCGGTGAGCGCGAGCGGGCTGGTCGTGACCTACAACACCACGGGGATCTTCAACTTCGCCCACGGAGCCGTGGGCATGCTGATGGCCTACCTGTTCTGGCAGTTCTGGCAGGGCTGGCACTGGCCGGTGCTCCTGGCGCTGGTACTGGTCCTGGCCGTGGCCGCCCCCCTACTCGGGTTGTTCGTGGAACGGGCCATCATGCGACCGTTGTACGGGGCCACGACGAACATCGCCTTGGTCGTCACCCTGGGCCTCCTGTTGCTGATCTTCGGCCTGGCCAGCTCGGTGTGGAAGCAGAGCAACACCTACACGCTTCCCGAGTTCTTCACCGGCCACCAGGTGACCATCGGATCGGTCAGCGTCAGCTACGAGCAGCTCATCACCGTCGGGGTGGCCCTGGCCGTTGCGGTAGGGCTCCGCCTCATGTTCACGAGGACGCGGACGGGCGTCGCCATGCGCGCCGTGGTGGACGACCCCGAGCTGGCCCAGCTGGCCGGGGCCCCGTCGAGCCGGATCTCCGGGTACGCGTGGATGATCGGAGCGATGTTCGCCGCCCTGGCCGGCATCCTCAGCGCCTCGCAGACCATGCAGCAGGTGATTCTCACCGAGCTGGTCATCTACGGGTTCGCCGCCGCCGTCGTGGGCCGGCTGCGCAGCCTGCCGCTCACCTTCCTCGGGGCCATGATCCTGGGGGTCGGCAACTCCATGGCCATCGGCTACGTGCCGACGGGACTGCGGACCTACGTGGTCGAGGCCCTGCCCATGGCGCTCCTGATCCTGGTGCTGCTGACGATGCCCCAGGCCCGGCTGGCCATCGGCCGGGTCGTGCGCCCCCGCCCGCCGCGTGCCGCCAGCCGGCGCTCCACCGCCGTCGGGTCGGTCGGACTCGTGGCGGTCGTGACCGTCGCCGCGTTCCTCGTGACCGGCGCCAACCTCGACAACCTGGGCTCGGCCATGGCCACGGGCATCCTCGTGCTCTCCCTGATCCCGCTGGCCGGTTACGGGGGGCAGGTGTCGTTGTGCCAGTTCACCTTTGCCGGGCTCGGCGCCCTCGCCATGCACTGGGTGGGCAACGGGGACTCGGTGCTGGGGTTGCTGGCCGCCGTCGGGTTCTGTGGCGCATGCGGGGCCGTCCTCTCGCTCCCGGCTATCCGCCTGCGGGGCCTCTACCTGGCGCTGGCGACGTTGGCCTTTGCCGTGCTCATGGACAACATGTTCTGGCCCGACCCGTCGATCGTCGGGTCGTCCGGCCTGATCACCGTCGGACGGGCCCACATCTTCGGCCTCCACTTCGCCACGACCCGGTCGTACGTGATCTTCGTGGCGGTCATCTTCGCCGCCTGCCTGTTCGGCGTCGGGGCCCTGCGCCGGGGTGCGTTCGGGCGGCGCCTGGTGGCGATGAACGACTCCCCGGCGGCGTGCACCACTGTCGGGCTCGACCTCACGATGACCAAGCTGGCGATCTTCTCGCTGTCCGCCGCCATGGCGGGCCTGGCCGGCGCGCTGATGGCGGGGGTCGGAGGCGTGATCGGGCCGTCGCAGGTCACCTTCTTCAACTCGCTGATCCTGTTCGTGGCCCTGACCCTGCAGGGAACCAACTTGTTGTCGACCGCCGTCGGGGCCGGAGTCGGCATCCAGCTGGCTTCGGTGATCGGCAGCCACATCCCCGCCCTGGCCAACTTCTCCTACATCGCCTTCGGCGTGGGCATCGTCGCCATCGGACGCAACCCCAACGCCATGGGCAAGGTGTTTGCCGACATTCGGGATGCGTGGGAACGCCGGCAGGGACGGGCGCCGGCGCTCCACACCGCAGATGCCCTGGCGCCCGCCATCGAGACGAAAGTGTCCTCCTCCGTTGGCTGAGATCTCCGTACGCGGCATCCAGGTGAACTTCGGTGGCGTGCGCGCCCTGTCCGGCGTCGACATGGACGTGCGGCCCGGACGGGTCACCGGGCTGATCGGGCCCAACGGGGCGGGCAAGACCACGTTGTTCAACGTGGTGACCGGGCTCCAGCCGCCCGCAAGCGGCCGCGTCCTGCTCGACGACCGGGACATCACGTCCCTCAAGCCCCACCGCCGGTCCCGCCTCGGGATCGCCCGGACCTTCCAGCGCCTCGAGGTCTTCGGCACGCTCACGGCCCGGGAGAACGTGCTGATGGCGGCCGAGACCCAGCGCTCCAAGCTCGCGGCCGGCACCCACCCGGCATCGGTGGCCGACGCCCTCCTCGAGCGGGTGGGGGTGGCCCACGTGGCCAACGAGCCGACCGACCTCCTGCCGACCGGCCTGGCCCGCCTGGTGGAGATGGCCCGGGCCCTGGCCACCAGCCCGAGCGTGCTGCTCCTCGACGAGCCCAGCTCCGGGCTCGACGGCCACGAGACCGAGGAGCTGGGCCGGGTGCTGACGTCACTGGCCGGGGACGGCATGGCCATCCTGCTCGTCGAGCACGACATGCACCTGGTCATGAGCACGTGCGAGGAGGTGACGGTGCTCGACTTCGGCAAGGTGATCGCCTGCGGGCCCGCCGCCACCGTCCAGTCCGACCCCCTCGTCCAGGCCGCCTATCTGGGGGTCAGCGAGGACAAGACCAAGGAAGCGGGGTCCAAGCGGGCGCCCCGGACGGCGGCCGTCCCCAACGGAGCCGCCCCCGCCTCGACCGCCGCCAACGGCGCCGCCCCCGCCCTGGAGCTCCACGACGTGCGCGCCGGCTACGGACGGATCGAGGTCGTCCACGGGGTGAACCTGACCGTGGAGCACGGCGCGGTGTTCGCCCTGCTGGGGCCGAACGGGGCGGGCAAGTCCACCCTCCTCAAGGTCGCCAGCGGCCGGATGGCGCCGTCCCACGGCTCGGTGCTGCTCGACGGCCGGGACGTCACCCGGGCCTCCGCGGTGCGCCTGGCCCGGCGCGGGCTGTGCACCATCCCCGAGGGCCGCGCCATCTTCCCGAACCTGACCGTGGCCGAGAACCTGTTGATGTACACCTACCGGGCCCGGTCGCTGAAGTCCCGGGACCTCGAGCAGAAGGCCTTCACCCGCTTCCCGGTCCTGGGCGAGCGCCGCAAGCAGCTGGCCGGCACCCTCTCGGGCGGGGAGCAGCAGATGCTTGCCATAGCCCGCGCCCTCTGCACCGACCCCCAGATCCTGCTACTCGACGAGCTGTCGATGGGGCTGGCGCCGATCGTGGTCGGGCGGCTCTACGACGCGGTGGCCGACCTGGTGGCCCGCGAGCACCTGGCGGTGCTGGTGGTGGAGCAGTTTGCCGAGACGGCGCTCACGGTGGCCGACCGGGCCGCCATCATGGTCAACGGGCGCATCGAGCACACCGGCTCCCCCGCCGAGGTGGGCGAGCAGGTCGTCCAGGCCTACATGGGCGCCCCTGCCTAGTCGGCGGAGGCGGTCTGCTTGGGCTGGAGGAGCTCCATCGGCTTCTGGCAGCACGCCAGCTCACCGTCGCTGGGCTTGGTGATCAGCAGCTCGGTCCCGCAGGACTGGCACTGGTAACGCTTTCCGACCTGAAGCAAGTTGGGCTCTCCCTGAACGCTCGAAGGTGCGGGCCGAGGGGTGGCGCGGCTACTGCTTGCGGGCCATGGGGGCCGAGCAGCAGTTGACCTCCCCGTCCCCTCCCTTGGTGACGATCACCTCGGCCCCGCACGTCTGGCAGGCGTAGCGCTTTCCGGTCTCGTTGGCCACGGCGGTACTCGGTCCCTTCCCCCCCTGGCCCTTCCGCCCGACTGGGTCGTCTGGCCGGGGAAACAGAATCTGTTCTAATTTTAACAGGCCGTGAACGGGGCGGACCAAGGCGACGGAGGGCGCTCGTGAACCTGGCCATGCTGCTCGACATCCCGGCGTCCATCGTGCCGGACGCCCCGGCGCTGCTGGGGCCCTCGGTGGAGACGTTCGGGGAGCTGCGCGACGCCGCCGGCCGGGCCGCCTCCCTCCTGGCCGGGCTCGGCGTGGGCCCCGGGGACCGGGTCGGTCTGTTCGCCACCAACAGCCCCGAGTACGTCGAGGCCCTGTTCGGAGTGTCCATCCTCGGCGCCGTGGGGGTGCCGATGAACTACCGGGCCCGGGGACCGGAGCTGGCCCACCTCCTCGCCGACTCGGGGACCAAGGCCCTGTTCACCGAGTCCCGCTACGAGGATCTGGTGCGGGAGTCCGCCCCCGAGGACCTGCCGGTCGTGTACCTCGACCGGGACTTCCCGGAGCGCAAGGCGGCCGCCGGGAACATGGAGATCGTGGCCGACGTCGACGACGACGACGTCGGGATCATCCTGTACACGAGCGGCACCACGTCCCTCCCCAAGGGGGTGATGCTGAGCCACGGCTCGCTGACCGGCTACGTGATCAACCGCACCGAGTGCGCCGACGGGACCGAGCGGGGCCGGTCGCTCCTCTCGGCACCGCTGCACCACATCGCGGCGGTGTCGTCGGTCCTGTCCTCGCTCTACGGGGGCCGGCCGGTCGTGCTGATGCCGCAGTTCGACGCCGCCGGGTGGCTCGAGGAGGTCGAGCGTCACCGGGTCACCCACGCCTTCCTGGTCCCGACCATGCTGGCGCGCATCGTCTCGCTTCCCGACGTGACCAAGCGGGACATCAGCAGCCTGGAGCTGGTGACCTACGGGGCGGCACCGATGCCACCGAGCGTGATCCGGCGCGCCATCGACGTCTTCCCCCGCTCGGTCGGCTTCACCGGCGCCTACGGCCAGACCGAGACCACCTCGACGGTGACCGTGCTCGACCCCGACGACCACCGCATGGACGGTTCGGCGGAGGAGATCGAGCGCAAGCAGCGCCGGCTGGCGTCGGTCGGCAAGGCGGTCGGGGACGTCGAGCTGCGCGTGATCGACGAGGAGGGCAACCCGGCGGTCCCCGGCGTGGTCGGAGAGGTGCAGATCCGCACGTTCCGCACCATGAGCGGCTACTGGGGCAGCAACGCCGGCGCCACCGCCAAGACCGTCGAGTCGGACGGCTGGCTCCATACGGGAGACCTCGGCTACCTGGACGAGGAGGGTTACCTCTTCCTCGGAGGACGGCAGGGGGATCTGATCATCCGCGGCGGGGAGAACATCTCCCCGGAGGACGTCGAGGCGGCGGTCTACGAGCATCCCGACGTGGCCGAGGCCGGCGTCGTCGGCGTGCCCGACGAGGAATGGGGGGAGCGGGTGGCGGTGGCCGTGGTGCCGCGCGCCGGCGCCGAGCTCACGACCGACGGCCTCCTCGACTTCTGCTCGGAGCGCCTGCCCGGCTACAAGCGGCCCGAGCTCGTCCTCATCGTCGAGGCCCTACCGCGCACCTCGACGGGCAAGCTGCTGCGCCGGGAGCTGCTGCCGATGTTCGCCAGCCGGACCTGAAGCGAAACCTCGCCCCGGGCCAGACACGGAGAGAGCAAGATGAGCGAGTCACACCTGCTGACCGAGATGGTCGGGGGCCACACCTACGTCCTCACCATGAACCGCCCCGAGGCGCGCAACGCCCTCTCCGGGGAGATGCTCCAGTTGATGGGGGAGGCGTGGGACCGCATCAACTCCGACCCCGAGATTCGGGTGGCCATCCTCACCGGGGCGGGCGGGGCCTTCTGCGCCGGCGCCGACCTCAAGGCCATGACCCAGTCGCACCCGGGCGACTCGTTCCGCGCCGAGCAGCAGGGGGGCGGGGGCGCCGGCGGCGGTGACGGTGGGGGGATCGCCAGCGGGGTGATCAAACCCCTGCTCAAGGGCTTCCGGCTCACCAAGCCCCTGATCGCCGCGGTGGAGGGGGCGGCGGTGGCCGGGGGCACGGAGATCCTCCAGGCCACCGACATCCGGGTGGCGGGGGAGAGCGCCCGCTTCGGCGTGTCGGAGGTCCGCTGGTCGCTCTTCCCGCTCGGCGGCTCGACGGTGCGGCTGCGGCGCCAGATCCCCTACACCGTGGCGGCCGACATCCTGCTGACCGGCCGTCACCTGCGCGCCCCGGAGGCCAAGGAGATCGGGCTGATCGGCTACGTGGTGCCCGACGGCCAGGCCCTGGAGAAGGCCCTCGAGATCGCCGACTCCATCTGCGCCAACGGTCCGGTGGCGGTACAGGCCGTCCTGCGCTCCCTGCGCGAGACGGAGGGCGTGACCGAGGACGAGGCCATGGCCATCGAGAGCCGGATCGGCATGGAGGTGTTCATGAGCGAGGACGCCAAGGAGGGCCCGCTGGCCTTCATGGAGAAGCGCAAGCCGGTCTACCAGGGCCGCTGAGCGCCTGCACCGGGTCGACGATGGCCGACCGCCCCGTACCGCTGCCCGACAACGTCTCGCGCTCCTACTGGGAGGCGGCGGGCCGCGGCGAGCTGCTGTTCCAGGAATGCCCTCAGTGCGGGCAGCGCCAGCTCTACCCCCGCGCCCTGTGCACCGGGTGCGCCGGCACACCCGTGTGGCGCGCGGCGTCGGGCCGGGGGACCGTGCACACCTTCACCGTCATCCGTCAGAACTGGGCCGAGCCGTTCCGGGAGATGCTCCCGTACGTCGTGGCCATGGTCGAGCTGGCCGAGGGCCCGCGCCTCATGTCCAACGTGACCGACTGCGCCCCCGAGGACGTCCACATCGGCATGCCGGTCGAGGCGTGGTTCCTCCCCGTGGAGGACGGAGTGGCGGTGCCGATGTTCCGTCCCCTGTCGGCGTGACCACCCCGTGACCGACACCGCCGTGCGCCGGGACCACGTTCATCTCCCCGCGCCGACGGCGGTCGACGGCTCCCCGCTGTCCCCCAAGCAGCTGGCCCGGCGGCAGAGGGTGATCGAGGTGGCGCTGCAGCTCGGCGCCGACGGCGGCTACGACGCCGTGCACATGCGCGAGGTGGCCGACCGCTCGCGGGTCTCCCTCGGGACGATCTACCGCTACTTCGGGTCCAAGGACCACCTGCTGGCGGCGGCGCTGTCGGAGTGGACGGCGCAGCTGCAGTCCCGGCTGGCCCGCCGGCCGGCCCGGGGGGACTCGCCCGTCGAGCAGCTGGTGGACGTGCTCCGCCGGGGCTCGCGCGCCCTGGAGCAGCAGCCGAACCTGGCCGCCGCCCTGATCCGGGCCCTGGGCTCGGACGATCCGATGGTCGGATTGGCCGCCTCCCACGTCCGGGGCCAGATCTCCGCCATCGCCGCTCCGATCCTGGACGCCCTCGGCCCCGGCGAGATCGAGGAGATCGTCGGCGTCCTGCGTCATGTTTGGTACTCCGCCATGATGATCTGGGCCCACGGCCGCAGCGACGTATCGACCATCGGCGACGACCTCGAACGGGCCGCCCGGCTCCTTCTGGCGGCCCATCCCGCCCTCTCTGCACCGCAGCCCCGCAGCGCGACCGGCTCCTGAGCCCGGCGCGCCGACCGACACCCGACAGGAGGACCACCGATGCCCATCCCCGAGCAACGAGACCTGGAGGTGGCCCGCAAGTCGATCCAGGACTGGCTGGCCTCACGGCGGTCGGGGGCGGAGGGGCTGGCGGTGTCGGAGCTGGTCGGCCCCGGGGCCACCGGGTTCTCCAACGAGACCCTGCTCTTCGACCTGACGTGGCGGGAGGGCGGCCGGGAGCAGCGGGAGTCGCTCGTCCTCCGGGTCAAGCCGACCGGGTACCGCGTGTTCATGGAGGACGACTTCGAGCTGCAGTACCGGGTCCTGGAGGAGCTGGGGCGCCAGGGGGTCCGCGTCCCGCCGGTGCGCGAGTTCGAGACCGATCCGGCCGTGCTCGGGGCGCCCTTCTTCCTGATGCAGCGGGTCCCGGGCCAGGTGCCCGGGGATGCGCCTCCCTACAACGCCGAGGGGTTCGTGAAGGACATGGCGCCCGCTGACCGGCGGCGCCTGTGGGAGTCGGCCATGGACGCCTTCGTCGAGGTCCACCGGGCCGGGATGGGCGGGGGCTTCGACTTCCTGGCCAAGCCCCACCGCGGCCCGACCGGCTTCGACCAGCAGCTGCGCTACTACGAGGAGGCGTTGGAGTGGGCGGCCCAGGGCCGGCCCCAGCCGGTGGCGGAGGCGGCATGGGAGTGGTTGTCGGGGCACCTGCCCGACGAGCGGCCCACTGCTCTGTCGTGGGGAGACTCCCGCATCGCCAACATGATCTTCGACGGCTGCACGTGCCGGGCGGTGCTCGACTGGGAGATGGTCTCGCTCGGCGGCCCGGAGATGGACCTCGGGTGGTGGCTGTTCCTCGACCGGTTCTCCGCCGAGGGCAACGGCCTCACCCGCCTCGAGGGGCTGGGCACGCGTGACGAGACGGTGGCCCGCTGGGAGGAGGGAACGGGGCTGCGGGCCCGCAACCTCGAGTTCTACGAGATCTTCGCCGGCCTCAGGTTCGCGGTGGTGATGATGCGCCTGGCCCAGATGTTCAAGCAGTGGGAGCTACCCGTGGCCGATGACATGGAGACCAACAACCCGGTCACCCAGCTGCTGGCGAGCCTGCTCGACATGGAGCCGCCCGGGCCGGTCGGCTGAGCGGCCGGGAGGCGCGTCAGCCGGGCCTGGCCTCCGTCTCCAGGCGGTAGCCGCGGCGGGACACGGCCACGACCGAAACCCCGAGCGGGGCCAACCGCCGGCGCAGCCGGGCCACGGTCACGTCGACCACATGGGCGTCCCGGCCGGCGGTGCCCCGCCACACGGAGCGGAACACCGCGGTCTTGGCCACCGTGGCCCCCCTGGCCTCGACGAGGCGACCCATGACGGCGCGTTCGCGCCCCGAGAGAACGACGACCTGCCCACTCCGCTCGACGGCGGCGCCCTGGACGGTCACCGGCGCCCCGCCCGCCCCGCCCTCCAGGACCGTCCGGCGCCTGCCGAGCTCGTCGGACACGGTGCGTACCAGCAGTCCCAGCCGCCCGATCTCGGGCGCCACCGGCTCCTCGATCCCCGATGTCCGGGCCGCATGGGCGCACACCGGCCCGACGCACGCCGCCACCACCGCCCTCCGGTTGAAGGCGTCACGCGCCTCGTCTCCCCGTCCGGCCTCCTCGGCCAGGGCGAAGTAGTTCCGTACCGCCGGGGCGCTGGTGAAGGTGACGGCGTCGACCTCCCCCAGGTTGATGGAGTCGAGAAGGCGGTAGGTCGGCTCCGGATCGGCCGGCAGGCGCCAGCGGTACACCGGCACCGCGATCACCTCGGCGCCGGCCGCTTCCAGCGTCGCGGTCAGCTCCGGATCGGAGTTGTGCCCGTACTCCTGGATGGCGATGACCGCTCCGTCCGGGTCCCAGCCGAGTAGGAGGTCCAGGACCTCCCGCATGCTCTCGCCCGGCACCCGGGTGGCTCCCGCCAGGCCGTTGGTCTCCATGGCGGCGCCGGCCTTGGGGCCCCGGGCCACCAGCCGGGCCCGGGCCAGGGCGTCCTGGAGCTCCGCGTCGAGGCCCCAGGACTGGGCGGCGTCGAACCAGGCCCGCACGCCTATCCCCGTCGTGGCCACGAAGACGTCCGGTCGACGGCCCAGGACGCGAAAAGTGGCCTTGCGGAGGGCGTCCTCGGCGGCCAGGTACTCGGTCTGGATCGTCGGGGCGTGGAGCACCCGCGCGCCTCGCCGGGCCAGCAGCTCCGACTGCTGCTCCCATCGGCGATCGGCCGTCACACCGACCGTGAAGCCCTCCAGCTGCCCCAGCGGCACCGTCAGAACAGTGCCCGGGCTGTGTTGCGCGGAGGTTTCCTGGCCATTTCGGCACCGGAAACTCGGGTGGCCCGGCATGAAGATGACGGCTCTGTTAACGGTCCCTCACGGACGCGTGGATCGGTGTGCCCGTTGTGGTCGCAATCGTTCATCGTCGGGCCACAGACCCGAAACCGGGGTGCGGTTGGCTGCAGGCATGCCCCCGTCGACCGGAGCCCGCTCCCGTTCCACCCTCGTCGTGGCCGGCAACGGCATGGTCGGCCACAAGCTGGACGAGCTGATCGTCGGGCACGGCGGACTGGACAGGT